>JANQGN010000710.1 GCA_028277295.1 Rhodospira sp. | reverse complement strand
CTGCCGGCTGATCTCGCCGATGGAGCTGGCCATCTCTTCAGCCGCCGCGGCCACCGCGTCCACGCTGCTGGAGGATTCCCGTGACGCCGTCGAGGCCGCATCCGCCCCCTGCTCGGTGTGCGTCACGGCCGAGGCCATCTCCACGGCGGCATCGTGCATGACCTCGGTCTGCTGCTGCACGATGGAGATCGCGCTGCGCACCTCCTCGTCCAGGGCATTGGTCAGGGCGAACATCTCGGTCTTGACCCGCCGCGCGTTGCGCCGGTGGGCCGCCTCCTGCTCAGACTGAAGGGCGTCGATTTTCTGGCTGTTCTCCTTGAACACCTGGACAGATCGCGCGATCGCGCCAATCTCGTCCTTGCGATCCTCGCCCTCGATCTCGACGTTCAGGTTCCCCCCGGACAGGGCGGTCATGTTCCCGGTCAGATGTCCAAGGGGGCGGACGATGCCGCGCAGGATGATCACCGCCATGACCGCCGCCAGCAGCAAAACCGCCCCGGCCACGATCGACAACTGTCCCGCGAGGACCCAGGTCGCCTTGTCCACGTCGCTGACATAGACGCCGGTGCCCAGCGACCAGCCCCAGGGATCGAAGGTCGCGGCCCAGGAGACCTTATCTTCCGGCGTGTCGGAGCCTAGTCGCGGGAAACGGTAGTCGACGCGCCCGCCGCCCGCGAGGGCCGCCTTCGTCAATTCCCGAATGATGAACTTGCCGTCGGAATCGGTCAGGTCCCATTTGTTGGTTCCCTCCCATTCGAGCCGCGGCGGGAAAACCTGCATACCCCCCTGGTAATCCATGACGAAGACATACTCATTGCCTTCCCCATAGCGGATCGCCCGCACGGCATCGCGGGCCAGGGTCTTGGCGGTCTCCTCGTCGATCAGGCCAGCCTCGGCCTGTTGGTGATACAGGGCCATCTCCGAGCGGGCGGCGTCGATAATGGATCGGACATTGTTGACGCGTTCGTCCATGATCTTGCCGTGGATCACAGACACCGAAAACACGACGATCCCCAACAGCCCGATCGTCATCAACATCGTCGGGAACCAGATCTTGATGCCAATATTGATGTCCTTGAGCCCCATGGCTCTTACCTCCATCGCTCAACCGAATAAGGCGAAACTGAGAAAACCGGCTCAACCCGTGCAAACTCTTACATCATCCTCGCCAAATCCTTGCCGGAACGCGAGTCCACGTTCAAAACGACGACCAAGGACCTCGACGACCAATCTCTAGTATCGGTCGACCGACACCTCGACCGACCCGGCGCTTCATCAAGGACCTCCGCTGGACACATGAACGCGGGCCCGTCTTTGGAAGCGCTTTAACCATCATTGTCAAGACAGCGCCAAGACACGCCGCACGGTCCCCACGCGCCATGGGGCCGCCCCCGCCGCCCGGTGCTTCCACGCCCGCATCGATCCAACCGATCCATTGTGCCTGCGAGATCAATCGAAACGCAGGAGAATGTCGCGACGCACCCCTTTCGACTGAACCGATGGGAGCAACACACGATTCGCGCGAAGGACGCGGAGACGATCAGGCCGGCGACGATCGACATCCACCACCTGGACGCAAACTACGCGACAAACCGCACACACTTTGGGGCGATTGCGATCGCGGCGACGGCGGCGTGGATGTCTTCGAGTCGCGCGACCGCGCGACGGACCGACACGGACGCTGGAGGGTATCGGGACACCGGCAACGAACCGGCCCGGGATCGCCCGCCGCTCCTCCCCGGCCAGCAACGGACACGCGGGATCACGACGGAAAACCGGCGGCCGGCCGGTCCACCCCATCCCCCCTCTCCGGTCCCCGTCAGGGGGCGATGGTGACCCAACCGTCCAGCTGGCGCTCGACAATCTCGGCGATACCGGCCTGGACCCAGCTCACGCCGGGGATCAGATCGTCGGGCGCGCGGCCCGTGGTCTCCATTGTGTTGCCGCAGGCCACGTATTCGATGTCGAACTTAAGCTGGCTTTCGATGCGCTCCCGCACCGGGCTGTCCTGATAGAGCATATCCATGCCCTGACCAAACGCGACGATGGCGATCTGCACGTTATCGAAGCCGTAGAACTTCTGAAGGTTGATCGCGTTCCATAAAATGCTGTTGACCGCGCGTTCGTCACCGGTGGTCAGCTGCAGGATAATGCGGCGCGGGGTATCGAAATCGGGGGCCGGGTCGGTGATGACCGTCTCGCCGGCATGGGCGGGCGCTCGGCCACCTGGGACAGCCCCGGCGACAAGGGCAAGCCCGACACCCACCGCCACGGCGAGACCCAGGACAGCGGCCATCAGCGACGGGAACGGGCGTTGCCCGAGCGGCAGGCGGCGATCGGCGGGGCGCGGAGTGTGCATGGTGGGCTCCCTGTGGGCGTGCGAACGGCGACCGTCCGGGCCGGACCGGCCCGACGGCCTTGTCATGACCAGGGTATTGGGGGGGGGCGGCCGGCGCGGGGCCCCGGACCACACGTCCGTCGTGGCCCCACGCGCCGAACGGATCACGGACCGACGACGGTTTCGACGGCGTCGGCGATATCCTCCACGTACAAATCCGTGAAGTAGTGGGTGGCCCCCTCCACCACCTGAATGGTGACGGTGTCGCCTTCCATGCCCGAAAGGTTCTCCAGCAGCCCCGGCACCACATCATCCGCGGTACCGACCACCACCACGGTCGGCATGGCCAGGTCGCTCAGCAAGGTGGGCGTGTTGCGACGCGCGTCATCACCGTAATAGTCGAGAACCGTGCCGGCGGCAACCTCGACGTCCTGGCAATACAGGAAGCGATCCAGGACCATGAGCGCATCGGGGTCCTCCGCCCGGGCGGCCTCAAGCAGGTCGGCCAGGGGCTGACCGGTGGCCGCTTCGTACTGGGCGGCGAACGCCTCGGCATCCCAGAGGGCCGGCGCCACCAGAACCAGCCCGGAGACGCCGGGCGCCGGCGAGTCCGAGGCGTACCAGGCCACCTGGTTGCCGCCGCGCGAGTGGCCCAACAGGATAACGGATGATACCCCCTGGTCGGCCAGCCAGGTCACCCAGGCCCCGATCTCGGCCAAGGCGTCGGTGTGCTTGTGCCGGTGCGGCTGCTCACAGGCGAAGCTGCCCTGGCGGGCGTCCACGCCCAGCCCCAGGGTTATGGCCAGGGAGTTCAGGCCCCGTTCGCCCAAGGCGGCCTGCGTAGCGGTGATGATCTCCATCCCGTTGTGGGCCAGCGTGCCATGCACCAGCAGCACGGTCGGATCCGTCGCCGCAGCGCCGTCGGCCACCTGGTGTTCGGCGGTCAGGGTCAGGCCCCCGTGGGACAGCGACACCGGATCGGCGGAGGCCGGCGCGGCCGCCGCCACGATCAGCGCCAGGATCCCGGCGACAGCCGTGAACGGCCGGTGGGTGTATGACATGGTCCTGATCCTCCCTCGGTTCTTTCTTTGACGTGTTTTGACGGGCCCGCACGTCCCCGGTGGCGCGACGACCCGGTTGATCCAGGTTTTTATCCTATACGATCGTTCCGGGGATGCCAGGAACGATCTACCACGGCAGGGCGCCAACCCCGGGCGACGACCCGTCTTCGGGGGGGTTTGGGGTCGCAGGGAATATGACTTGATCGGCCCCGATAATTCGTTAGGGTTATCTAATATTCAACACCGGCACGCACCCGGATCAACGGGGCGGCACGGATCTTCGGCCACGCGGGACGGGCGGCCCTGCCCCCCGTCACGCGGTGCAAGGTCCAGAACAACACCCCGGGCCAGGGCTTCGGACCGGGACAGGGAGGACGCGCATGAAGACCACCAGCCAGGCCCCCACATCGGGGGCGGGATCCCGCGCGAGCGGGCCACCGTCGTCGCGGGCGCGGCGGCAGTTTCTCAGAACCGGCGCCGGCGTGGCGGCCGGAGCCGCCGCCACGGTCGCCGGGGGGGCGGTGCTGGGTCATGCCGGCGGGGCCGCCGCCGCCGGATCCGCCCCGGCCGCCGATCCGGCCCACATGCCGCCCAATGTGCCGTGGTGGACGCAGTACCTGGGCGACGGCGTGGCGGCCGCGCCCTACGGCAGCCCCTCGCCCTATGAGGCCCATGTCGTCCGGCGTCATGTCTCGTGGCTGACGGCGACCACCGAATCCTCGGTGAACTTCACGCCGATCCAGGACCTGCACGGGTTCGTGACCCCGAATGGGCTGTGTTTCGAACGCCATCATGGCGGCGTGACGGAGGTCAATCCGGCCGACTACCGGCTGATGATCAACGGCCTGGTGGACACGCCGATGATCTTCACCCTGGAAGACATCCTCCGCTTCCCCAACGAAAGCCGCTTCTACTTCCTGGAATGCGCCGCCAACAGCGGCATGGAATGGCGCGGCGCCCAGTTGAATGGCGTGCAATACACCCACGGCATGATCCATTGCGTCCAGTACACCGGTGTGCCGCTGCGGGTGATCCTGGACCAGGTGGGCGTGAAGCCCAATGGAAAGTGGCTCATGGCCGAGGGTGCAGACTCCGCCGGCATGCACCGCACGATCCCGCTGGAAAAGGCGCTGGACGACGCCATGCTGGCCTTCGCCATGAACGGCGAGATGCTGCGCCCGGCCAATGGCTATCCCTTGCGGCTGGTGCTGCCCGGCTGGGAGGGCAACATGTGGGTCAAATGGATCCGCCGCATCGAGGTGGGTGACCAGCCCTGGTTTACCCGCGAGGAGACCTCGAAGTACACGGACCTGCTGGCCGACGGCAAGGCGCGCTATTTCACCTGGGAGATGGACGCCAAGTCGGTCATTACCGGCCCCTGCCCGGAAAAACCCGTCCTGCACAAGGGCGTCAACCAGATCAAGGGGCTGGCCTGGTCCGGCCGGGGCAAGGTCAAGGAGGTGCACGTCAGCCTGGACGGCGGCCGCAACTGGATGCAGGCGCGTCTGCCCGACCCGGTGCTGCCCAAGTGCCTCACCTGCTTCAACGCCGAGTTCGAATGGAACGGCGAGGAGGTTTTGTTGCAAAGCCGGGTGGTCGACGACACCGGCTATGTCCAGCCCACCATGCGAGCGCTGCAAACGGTGCGCGGCGTCAACTCCATCTACCACAACAACGCGATCCAGACCTGGCTGGTGAACAAGAGCGGGGAGGTGGAGAATGTCCGTCTTGGTTAAATCCCTGACCCTGGGGGCCGCCGCCTCCCTGATGATCAGCCTGGCCGCCTCGGCCGCCAACGAGATCCCGTCTGGCACGGCCTACGACCTGGGCCGCGCGGCCACGGTGGACGAAATCGCCGGCTGGGACGTCGACATTGCCCCCGACGGCTCCGGCGCGCCCGTCGGCCAGGGCACCCCCGCCGAGGGCGAGGAGATCTATATGGTCCAGTGCGCCTACTGCCATGGCGAGTTCGGCGAGGGCCTGGAGCGCTATCCTGTGCTGTTCGGCGGCGAGGACACCCTTGACAGCGAAAATCCCGTGAAAACACCCGGCAGCTACTGGCCCTACGCCTCCACGCTGTTCGACTACATTCACCGGGCCATGCCATTCGGGCAGGCGCAGACGCTGACCGACGATCAGGTCTACGCCCTGACAGCCTACCTGCTTTACATCAACTTCGTGATCGACGATGAGGACTTCGTTCTCAGCAACACCAACCTTGGCGCCATAGAGATGCCCAACCGCGAGGGCTTCATCCCCGACAATCGGCCCGACGCTCAGCCGGCCGAGGTGTGCATGGCGCGTTGCGATGTGCCGACCACGGTCGTCGGCCGCGCGCGCATCATCGACGTCACCCCGGACAACGACGACGACGCGCCGGCGCTCGTGCTGGAATAGAGCAAATCCCGAGCGATCCGAACCGAATCGCCCTGGAAGACCTTTTGGGGACGACTTGCTTCAACATCAATACATTAGGGCGCTTTCGACGAGTCAGGTGCCGCCGAAAACGCTCTCACTGTTTGATTGAGAAAAGGGCCACGTGACCAATCTGAAACACAGGGTGATTCAGATTGGTCACGATCTGCTCGAGACGCTACAGTGCGCGGAGCATCCCAGACCCTCAGGAGACCCCGACCATGGCCATGGACGTCCGCGACCTCGAAGCCCTCATCAAGGCCGCCTTCCCGGATGCCCAGGTGATGGTCGAGGACATGGTCGGCGACGGCGATCACCTGGCCGCCAACATCGTTTCCGAGGCGTTTCGCGGCAAGACCCGGGTCCAGCAGCACCAGATGGTCTATGCCGCCCTGAAGGGCAAGGTGGGCGCGGAGTTGCACGCCCTGGCCCTGCAGACCAAGGCGCCCGACTGATCCACGCGCGCCAAGGGCGTGGCGTCCCTGGCGGGGGCCGCCGAAGGTTGGCCTTGCCACCCTGCCATGAGGGTCACTCAATGCAGAATGGTATTAGCCAAATGAGCAAGATTTCTCCAGTTTACGTCTTTAAGTTTTAGATTTAGAATCGCGGGCGTAAGAAACCCAAGGCCCTCACGTGTAACGGCCTCATGGTTACAACGATCATTAAGAGCGCGCCTCCGGAGGCTCGCCCAAGTCACCCGCTCTGAGGGTCTGTCCGGAAAACCGTGCAAAACACCACATACGGCACGCAATCTGGGTGCCGGAACACACTCTATCGCGGTCCACGAGACTTTCTGGACGGGTTCTCACGCCGAGGCGCATAGCAGCCTGCCGAGCGTTGGTTTGCTCTTGGACACTGGCTGGTGCCACCCCTGTCGTCCGACTCGGAGGCAACCGATGACTCGTTCGGTATCAACGACCGTTGCCACTGTTCTTTGGCTCCTGCTCGCCATGTGCCCCCCACTGTTTCTCGTCACGCCTCGTCTTCTGGCGGCGGATCACGCCACGCCAGACTCGGCGCACCCCATTTGGGTCGGGATTGACCCCGCCATCGAAATCCTGCGTCTGGCGGCGATGCCGGCTCGCATGCGCCCCGAGGCACCCGAGCCACGGGCCGCCCAGGTCCGGGACGCCGATCCAGGGTTCGATGAGGAGCGCCGCGCGGTCTTCGACTTTCACGCCCCCGATGCCGGCGGTCTGTTCGCCGGATCGCGGTGGATTCTGCTGCCCGACCGGTTCGGCTTCGTTCCCGCCCCGGCCTTCCTGAAAGCGCCGGTGTCCACGGGCGCATCGGGCGGGGCCGTCTCGGTTCCGCAGGTGCGCAGCGACACGTTCTTCCTGGTCGGGCACCTGAGGTCGGTCGAGCCCGGGAGCCAGGTCCTGGAACTGCACGGCACGCGGCAAGGCCCGTCCGGGAGCTTTTTCACGATCGATGGCTTCGTTCGCCCCGCTGCCGGCGGATGGGTGCTCGACGCGGTCTATTCCGTCGCCGTGCACGGAGCCGAGCAGATCGGCCGCGTGCGGTTACGCCTGGCGGCGAAGGCGGTCGCGCCGGAACAGACAGACCCCGCGGATCTGCCCGCGTCAGTGCCGGCGCCCGACCTCGGCGCGCCGGCCGATCCCCACGGAACCACCGAGGCACGTGACCAGCGTTTCGCGGACCCCCAGGCGCAACCACGACGCCACCTCTGGGGTGACGGAGGGGACGCCACCTTTCGGTTATTCGTGGACGTTCACCCCTTCAAGAAGGACCCCCTTCATCGCGATCCGGTGCTGTTCACCGTCGACGAGCCGGACGACATCGAGGGCATTCCGGTTCACGCTCAGTTCGATGTGGAGCTCACGGGGACGGTCGACGGAGTCGCTTTCGGCCCGCTGCCGGCCTTGCTGATGTTCAGTGACTCTGAACTGACGCTCAGTGACATTGATCGTTCCGCGCGGGACATCTCTGTTCTTGTGCACGCCGAGGGCTTTTCCGAGGAGGTGCCGGGGACCATCATCCTTACGGCCACAGACAGGGACGAAGGCTGGGAGGTCCAGGCGGCCGACGGCACAGTGACCTTCGGAGTCCACCACACCAGCGCGGCGGCACTCGGGTCCCTGCGCTGGACCACGCTGCTCGACGGCGACCCCACGATTGCCTTTCCTGTTCGTGTGGACGCGACACTGTCCGTCGACGGCAAGAGCATCGACGGGGTCCTGGAGGCCGAAGGCTACCTTGGTCTCGATGGCACCCGCGCCAGCCGATACGCCGCGCGGATCCGGGGCGCGGTTCACGAGAACCCGCTGTTTCAGGAGGTGCTCTCGGCCGTCGGCGTTCTGCCGTTGACCGGGGATTGGCGGACGGACAGCCCGCGTCTTGGCGTCATCCGCCTCGGACAGAAGGGCAAGGCCCGCGTCGGCACCTTTGGTCATGGGGCCGGCACCCTTGACGGCGCGATCATCCACGACCTGCTGCGGTTCCGTTGGACCGAGGATGAGGGCGCCCAGGGCTGGGGCTTCCTCCGGCCGCTGCCAGGCGGGGACAGGGCGATCGGGCTTTGGGGGGCCGCGGCCGACCGTATCGACGCGGCGACGGTGCTGGCGACCCAGCCTCGGCAGCCCTGGGACGCCAGCAGCGCGTCCGACCTGTCCGACGAGGAGGTTGATCTCCTACGCAAGCTGGGGCGCGATCTGGCCGGTCAGGGCCGGTGCACCCAGGCCCTTTCGGTGCTCGATCTGGTCTGGCACGGCGACGACGAGACACTCACCAAAATGAAGGCGAGTGGGCGACCGGCGTTCGAGATTAACGGCATTCTTGCTGATCTGGTCTCCATCAACAGGCCCATGATCGAATGCGCCTTCGAACTTGGCCGTTTCGAGACAACCCTGAAACAACTACGCAGGGCACTCTATGTCCTGCAGGAGCTGAATCCCCTCACCCGAGCCCGCCATACCTTTGACTCCAGGGTGACCGGCGCCGTGGAGCAGCTTCGGGGAACGTCCGAAACGATCGCTCTCCTCCTCGAAAATCTCGACGCCCTGCGTTCACCCAAGATCGGCATATCGCTCGAGTCCAAGGCGGCGGGACAGCCCCTGATCATTGACGCGGTCAGCCCCGACAGCCCCGCGTCCCGGGCCGGACTGAAGCCCGGAGAGGAAATCATCGCGATCCATGGTGAACCGGTGCGCCCCCTCGACCTCGAAGAGGCATTACGTGCCCTATCGGGCGCCGAGGGGGCTTCGCTGACGCTCTTGATAACCAGCGCGGGCGAGCAGCGGGAGGTCGTGGCCGTGCGCGACTCGTGGCACGCCAGCGTGCCCACGCCCGAGCGCCGCGCCCAGCTCGAGGCGGGCCTGGAGTCACTCCGGACCAGCGTTGAGGAAACGCCCGCCGCCGTGCTGCGTCTGACGGAGGCCATGGCGCGGGCCGAGGCGCCCCTGGAGCCGAGCGCGCCCGCTTTCGACGCGGCTTTTCAGCGGGTGATCGACCGCATCGACGCCGACCGGACAACGATCCAGGACCGCATCCATGCCCTCACCACTCTCGGCGAGTCCCTGTTCGGCGACTGGGACCAGTACATGCCCACACAGCGCTATATCCTTCATATCGCGGCGCAGATGATGGGAGAGGCCGGGCAGGTCCCCGTCGCGGAACGCCCCCGGACCGTCGACGAAGAGC
>JANQGN010000548.1 GCA_028277295.1 Rhodospira sp. | reverse complement strand
GCCCCACCGGCCGTGGTTCTTTTTCGGCACCGCCATTCCCTTGTGGGTGGCGTGGCAGGGGATGACGCTGTTGGGTCTGGTGGCGGGGGCCCAGGTGCCGCCGGAGTGGGGCCTGGAGTTCACCGTACCGCTGGTGTTCCTGGTGCTGCTGGTGCCAGCGGTGCGTGATCGTCCAACCGCCGAGGCCGCGCTGGTGGGCGGCGCCGTGGCGGTGTTGCTGGCCGGCTTGCCCTACAACCTGGGCCTGGTCCTGGGGGCGATGTCCGGAATCGTCTGGGGCGTGCGCGCCGAAGGGCGGCGCGACCGCCGCGCCGCCCGCGACAGCGCCCGGACCAAGCTTGGAGAGGCCGACGCCTGATGCTGGAGTCCCCTCTGTCCACCCCCGTCCTGTGGGGCCTGCTGATCGCCTGCGGCCTGGGCACCTGGCTGCTGCGGGCATCGTTCATCCAGACCGCCGGGGCCTGGACCGTGCCCCATTGGCTGAGTCGGGCCTTGCGCTACGTCCCGCCGGCGGTCCTGGCCGCCCTGGTGGCGCCGGCCCTGTTGCGGGCCGACGTTCTGTTCACGGCGGCGTGGTCCTGGCCACAGCCGGCCGCCGGGCTGGTGGCGGCGGTGGTGGCGGTGACCACCCGGCGCGTGGTGGTCACCCTGGTGACCGGCATGGTGGCCTTGTGGACCTTCTCGGCCCTGGCGTGATAGCCTGAGGCGTTTCCATACGGCTGCGTAGGTTTGCACGCCCATGACGCCCGAGAGTCCGGCCGAGTCCCAGAACGCCAAGGATCTGGACACCGAGGATCTGACCCTGACCATCGACGGGATTCGGTTGCCGGCCCGGTGGCTGCGTCCGGCCCCATCGCGGACCAGTGCACCAGTGTTGGTGTTCCTGCATGAGGGTCTGGGCAGCATCGGCTTATGGAAGGATGTTCCCGAGGCCCTGTGCCGAGCCACCGGCCTGCCCGGCTTCGTCTACGAGCGTCAGGGTCATGGCGACGCCGATCCGCTGCCCGGGTGGCCGCGCCCGATGGGATACCTGGAGGAACAGGCCCACCAGGTCTTGCCGCAGGTGCTGGCAGCCACCGGCATCACGACCTTCGTTCACGTGGGGCACTCGGACGGGGGTTCCATCGCCTTGTTGCACGCCGCCCTGCGCCCGCCCGGGCTACTGGGCGTGGTCACCGAGGCCGCCCATGTGTTCGTCGAGGAAATCACCCTCGCGGGCATCCGCGACGCGCGGGTTGCCTACGAGGAAGGCGGCCTCAGACAGCGCCTGGAACGCTGGCACGGCCCCAACACCGAAGGGGTGTTCTGGGGGTGGAACGCCACCTGGCTGGAACCGGCCTTCGCCGCCTGGACCATGCGGGACCGCCTGCCCGCCATCCAGTGTCCGCTGCTGGTGCTTCAAGGCGCGGACGACGAGTACGGCTCGCCGGCCCAGGTGGAGGCCATCGCCCAGGGCACGGGTGGCCCGGCGATCCCACTGCTGATTCCCGGCTGCGGCCACGTGCCTCATCACCAGGCTCGCGCGACGGTGATCGACGCCATCACCGCCTTTGTTCGTGGCCTCGCACACCCAGCCTGATCCTCGGACCGCACCATTATTCCGCCACAAAAACCGCCAGGAAAACGAGGTCCGGAGCCCGGACACGACGGTGTTTGGGTGCTGGAGTCTCAGAGCCCGTCCGGCACGTTTCGAAAACCGCGGTGTATTGTGTAAGGACCTCCAAAAGCCGTATCTTGCTTGGCACTTCTCAGGGCTTTCCGGACAGACACTCAAGGGGGGAGATCTGACGATGCTATCGTTCCTGCTGAAGCTGGGGGGCGTGCTCATCATGGTGCTGGTGCTGGCGCACGCCTACATGTTCGTTCGTTTCGATTCCATCGACGCCTGCGAGGCGGCACGCACCAAGGTCATGCGGCAACTGGCCCGCCAGTCCACCGTCGAGGGCGTGGCCGGCGCCATCGAGCAGGGCGCCGGGCTGGCCCGCCAGCAGGTTCGTCGCGGCAAGCTTGGATGCTACCGGATCGTGTTTCTGGGGGGCGGCCGTCTCTGACTACGGAACGGCCGGCGCATCGGGAAGCGGCCGCGTCACCTCGGCCAACCAGGCGCGCGTCTGGTCGTCCACCAGCGGACCGATCTCGTCCCACACGCGCGCGTGGTAGGCGTCCACCCACCGCCTTTCGGCCTCGGTCAGCAGCGCCGGGTCGATCAAGCGTCGGTCGATGGGCGCCAGGGTCAGTGTCTCGAAGCCCAGCAACGGCTGGTCTCCGCCCTCTGGCGTGGGCATCGGCGTGACAACCACAAGCGTCTCGATGCGAATGCCATAGGCACCGGCCTTGTAGTAGCCGGGTTCGTTGGACACGATCATACCCGGCTCCAGGGCCACGGAGGATGGCCGCTTGGAGATCCGCTGTGGCCCCTCGTGAACGCCGAGGTGACTGCCGACGCCATGCCCCGTGCCGTGCTCGTAGTCCACGCCATCGACCCACAGCGCCTGCCGCGCCAGGGTGTCCAGTTGGGTTCCCGTGGTACCCCGGGGGAAGACCGCCTTGGCGATCGCGATGTGTCCCTTAAGGACCTGGGTGAAGCGGCGCGCCTGTTCGGTCGTGGGAGCACCAATGACCACGGTTCGCGTGACATCGGTGGTGCCGTCCCGGTACTGCGCGCCGCTGTCCACCAGGTAGAGCATGTCGGGCTCGATGCGCCGGTCCGTCTCCGGCGTGGCCCGGTAGTGAACAATGGCCCCATGCGGCCCAGCGCCGCTGATGGTCTCGAAGCTGGGTCCCCGATAGACCCCACCCTCGGCACGCAGGCCGCACAGATACGCGGCGGCCGATAGTTCGGTCTGCCGTCCCGTTGGCCCTTCGGCATCCAGCCAACAGAGGAACCGCGTCACGGCCGCGCCGTCCCGGCGATGGGCGGCGCGGGCCCCCTCCAGTTCGGCCATCGTCTTGCAGGCCTTGGGCCGGGCGATGGGATCGCCGTCCAGGCGCACCCGGCCCCCGGCGGCCGCCAGCCGAAGATTGATCCAGTGTGCGCAGCCGTCCTTGTCAAGCAGGACCCGCCGCCCTTTCGCGCCCAGGGCATCCAGGGCTGGCCCGAAGGCCTCCGGCTCCTTCAGGCGCACCTGCGGATCCAGATGCGCGCGCGCGGCCGGCGTTAGCTTGCGGGTGTCCAGGAACACATCGACGCCCGCGTCTTCGCGCAAAATCGCGAAGCCCAGGGCCAGCGGAGAGAACGGCACGTCGGCGCCCCGGATGTTCAGCAGCCAGGCCAGCGCCGCCGGATCAGTCACCACCATCGCCGCCACCCCCTTCTGACGAAGCAGGCCAGCAATCTCCGCGCGCTTGTCGGCGCTGGAACGCCCGGCCAGGTCCAGCGGATGCGGCACCACCGGCCCCAGGGGCGCCACCGGCCGGGACCGCCACAGGGTATCGATGGGGTTGACGGTGAGTGGCTCCAGCGAGGCCCCGACCCGTCCGCAGGCATCGCCATACCGATCCACCTCGGCCGGCGTATGCAGCCAAGAATCGAAGCCCAGACGCTCGCCGGCGCGCAAGGCGGACGCCAGCCAGTCGCCCACCGACGTCCGGGCCAGTGGCACCACCGACCAGCGCCCGGTGTCCACCTGCGCCGCCGCCTGAAGGGTATAGCGGCCATCCACGAACAGCGCCGCCCGCTCGCGCAGCACCACGGCCAGTCCGGCCGACCCGGTGAACCCGGTCAGCCAGGCCAGGCGCTCGGCATTGGCGGCCACGAATTCTCCCTGATGCGCGTCGGCCCGGGGCACCAAGAAACCATCCATGCCCATGCCATCAAGCGCGCGGCGCAGGCGGTCGAGGCGACGGGGACCCGGCGGCTCCCGCGGAACCAGCGCCTGGTGGGCCTGCATGGCCGACCGCGCCTCGCGCAAGGCCGCCTCAAGGTCGGCGGTCCGGGATCCGGGAGCGATCAGGTCCATCCATGCGTCGTCCTCAGGCGTCGGCGCGGCCGCGATTCCAGCCATCAGGGCCCGCAGGGCGCGCGTGTCCGGCCGGCTCCGATCCTGGCGGGCGAGTCCCGCGCGCAGGAGATCCATGGCCCTGTCGGCCACCACCTCCGCCTGTGGCACCGCGTCGACACCGTGCTCACGCCGCCTCTCGGTCACAACCGGACCCTCCCTACTCTCTTGTCGACCCCCAACGAACCCGGTCGACGAGCAAAAGTCCAGTGCGGAGAGCGTAGCGCGCGGACCTCGCCAGGGAACCCTTGCCGCCGAGGCCGGCATACGACAAAGTTGCGCCATCAACCATACTACACGCGATGACGTGAGCAGATCCCGTGCACACCGACATCACCGTCAAGGATCTCTTATGGCAGGGCGCCCCCGGGCTCTTGCGCCAACTCACCGGCGCCACTGCCGCCGAGATTCTGGCCACGGAATATCCGGACGTGCGCTCACGGCGCCCCGACTTTGTCGCGCGCCTGACCGACGGGCGGCTGTTTCACCTTGAGCTTCAGTCGACCCGGGATCCAGACATGGCCCTTCGCATGCTGGAGTACTATGGTTTGATCTCCGGGCATCATGGCAAGGTGCCCGTCACGCAGATGGTGCTGGCCGTGAGTGACACGGTGGCCCGCGTCATGCCGCGTGGGTTCTCTCATCCGGGGCTGAACCTGCGGTACGAGGTGGTGAGTTTCGAGTCCCTGGATGCGGCTCCGCTGCTGGCGAGTGGGCGCGCCGATGATGCAGTGTTGGCGATTCTATGCCGTTCGCCCCATATTCGGGATCGGATTCGGGCTATTCTGACGCGTCTGTTGGCGCTGGAACCGCCCCGGCGGCGCGATGCCCTGGCCCGCCTGATGGTGCTAGCGGGCGTTCGGGGACTTGCCCTGCCCGTCCAGGAGGAGGCGAAGACCATGCCGTTGCGACTCGAGATTCAGGGCAACGACTTCCTGGAGCATGTGTTTGCCCAGGGAGAGGCACGTGGGGAGGCACGTGGACTTGCTCGTGCCCTTATCCGGCAGACGCAACACCGCTTCGGTCCGCTACCGACGACCATGGACACGCGTGTGCGCATGGCCTCCACCGACCAACTGACCCGATGGTTGGACCGCGTGATCGACGCGCCCACCCTGGACGACGTGTTCAGTGACATCAACCGAGAAGATCAATAACGTGTGTGCGCCCCGCCACGTTGGCGAGGCGCACCCGGGCTGGTACCAGGCTTTAGGCACAGGCCGGCATCGGAGATAGACCGCGACGCGAGATCACGCATTGTAACCGACCTCATTGACCATCATCAGCGCCTGGTGGCGGCAGCGGGCCGCGTCCTCCTTCACCGGATATTCCTGGTTCAAGGTGGCTTGCATGCCTTGGGCCTCGTCCGACACCAGGAACGCCAGTGGTTACGCTGCCGCGTCCCGGTCTGTCGCGATCCTGGTCATCGCCACCCCGGACAGGGTCTGAACAAAAGGAACGTGTGGCGGGTCGAGCAGATGTTGACTTCTTGGGCGACCTGCACCGTGACGGCGCCAAAAGTTCTGCCTCCGATAAGCACCCACACACACCACGAAAGGGCCGGCCAGGTCGAACGAGGCGGTCGGACATGCGACAATCTCTGGCTTGGTGGACGAGAACAAGTTCGTATCGGAACCGACACACACATATCGTGACCTTCCATGATTGCGAATGCGTCTCAATCTAGTTTCTATACTAGCGATAATTTTAGGGTTAATACACGCACATATGTTGGTCGCACGTTACAATGTGTCAATCTTGCTTGATTCGAGTGTCATCCTGGCTTGATTTCCGAGACCAACGGGGTCTGAATACGGGGTCAGATCGGAGGATCGGAACCGCGTCGGGCCGGCAGCCGTGCCCCGTTCGGACCACCCCTTCTGATCCGGGAATGAGGATCGCTCCATGACCCTGGCCATGCGCCCCAACTCCACCGCGGCGCGAGACGTGCGCTCGCAGTTGCATCCTTACACCAATCCGGTGGCGCACGAGGCGCAAGGCCCCCTGATCATCACCCGCGGCGAGGGTGTCTGGGTCGAGGACGAAGACGGCACGCGATACATTGAGGGGTTGGCCGGCCTTTGGTGCACCGCCCTGGGATTCAGCGCCGAGGAACGCTTGGCGCGCGCCGCCTACGATCAGATGAAGGCGCTGTCCTTCTACCATACATTCGGACACAAGGCGCACCCTCAGGGGATCGCGCTGGCCGAGCGCCTGCTTGAAATGGCGCCGGTCCCGATGTCGAAGAAGTCG
>JANQGN010000524.1 GCA_028277295.1 Rhodospira sp. | reverse complement strand
CCGGTGAAGATGTGGCTCGCCCTTCGGCACGGTCTGTTGTGACGGGAACAGCCATGGGGTTGACCGCCGAACCCCGCGCGCCGCGGGTTCATGTCGTCGGGGCCGGCCTGGCCGGCCTGGCCTGCGCGCTCGACCTGACGCTGGCCGGGGTGCCGGTGCGGCTGTATGAGGCCAGCGGCCGTGCCGGCGGCCGGGCGCGCTCGTTCCATGACGCGCGGCTGGATCGCGTTATCGACAATGGCAACCACCTGCTGTTGTCCGGCAATCGCTCGGCGTTGCGCCTGCTGCGCCAGGCGGAGGCGCGCGACAGCCTGGTGGGACCGGACACCGCCCGCTTCCCCTTCCTGGACCTGCGCACCAACGCGCGCTGGACGGTGCGCATTGGCTCCGGCCTCTGGCCTGGCTGGGTGCTGGACCCGGCGCGGCGGGTGCCCGACACCCGGACGCGCGACTATCTGGTGGGCCTTCGGCTGGCCCGGGCCAGCGCCCGGGCCACGGTGGCCGAGGTCCTGGGGCCGTCGGGACCGTTGTATGAGCGCTTCTGGCATCCCCTGGCCGTGTCCGCTCTCAACACCGAGGCCGAGCGGGCACAGGCTCGCCTGCTGTGGCCCGTGCTGCGCGAGACCTTTGGGCGTGGCGGCCTGGCGTGCCGGCCCTTGTGGGCGCGACAGGGCCTCAGCGAGACCTTCGTGACGCCGAGCCTGGCGATGCTGGGCCGACATGGCGTGTCGGCTCAGTTCAACCGCCGGCTGAAGGACCTGGACGTGCGCGCGGACAGGATTCGGCGGCTGGTGTTCCAGGATGGCCCCGAGACGGTGGATCCGGATGACGTTGTCGTGCTGGCGGTACCGCCCTGGTCGGCCAGCGTGTTGCTGCCTGGTCTCAAGGCGCCCAATCAGTTCCGGCCCATCGTCAACCTGCATTTCCGGCTGTCCGCGCCGCCGCCTGGGGGGGGGCTGACGGCGCCCCTGGGCCTGCTGGGAGGGACGGCGGAATGGCTGTTCACGCGCGGCGATATCGCCTCGGTGACCATCAGCGCGGCCGACCACGTGGTGGATCTGCCGCCCGAAACCCTGTCGGAGCAGGTCTGGCCCGAGGTGGCCGGGGCCTTGCGCCTGCCTGCCGACACACCGGTTCCGCCCGTGCAGGTCATCAAGGAGAAACGGGCGACCTTCGCGCAGACGCCGGAGCAGGTCGAGCGCCGCCCGGGGCCACGCGGGCCGCTCGGCAACCTGGTGTTGGCCGGTGACTGGACGGATACCGGTCTGCCGGCGACCATCGAGGGAGCGGTGCGTTCCGGCCACAGGGCGGCGGAAACGGCGGTTGTGCTGCAACGCAAACCTTGACGGATCCGGTTCCGCCCGTCAAAAAACGCGCAGGAGAGGCCGTGAAAGCACGTTTACCGGGCGTGGTGTGAGCCGAGGGCGCCCCGCCGAGGGTGGGGGAGGAGGCCCCCGCCAAGATCGTCTTGGGGTCCCGGAGCGGCGTCGTTCGGTCTCGCCGTGTCGCAAAGGATCGGGGCATTGCTGGACGTCAATGTGTCGCCACACGTGTTTCCGCCACTGTCGTCCTGGCCGACGTCCGTCGACGGGCGGTATGTCGTCGCGGCCGCCGCGGGCCGCGTTTCCGATCCGTGGGCCGGCCGATCCTCCGCTACATCGAAACCTTCGCAGGTGGTGCCCGACGCCACCCCATAAACTCTCCGGATTCAACGCCGAGACCTCCGCGGGTGGCACCCGACGCCGCCCCATGAACTCACCGGACGTTTTTTTTGTCCAAGGGAATGCCTGTGTCCATGAATCACGCGCTGCCCAACACCAACAACATCGTCGATTTCGAGCCGCGCGCCTCCCTGGTTTCCCCGCGCCGATCGGGCCGGGGCTCTTCCTCCGCCGGCGCCCCCAGCTCCGCCATCACACAGGACGCCGGGCCGGCCGAGAGGCCCCCCGAGAGGCCCCCCGAGAGGGACGAGGCCGCCGCCGCCGAAGGGGTTCAAGAGGAGCCACGCCTGGACGGGGATGACCTGGACGATACCATCGCCGAGGCCACATCGTGGCTGAACAAGCATCAGAACGGGGACGGGCACTGGGTGTTCGAACTGGAGGCGGACGCGACCATTCCCTCCGAATACATCCTGCTCAACCACTTCCTCGACCAGATCAACGATCCGCTGGAGCGGCGCATCGCGGTCTACCTGCGGCGCGGGCAGGGACCGCACGGCGGCTGGCCGCTGTTCCATGACGGCGACTTCGACATGAGCGCCTCCGTCAAGGCATACTTCGCGCTGAAACTGGTCGGTGACCATCCCGACGAGCCGCACATGAAACGGGCCCGCGAGGCCATCCTGGCGCGCGGCGGGGCGGCGCGGTCCAACGTGTTCACGCGCTACACCCTGGCCATGTTCGGCCAGGTGCCGTGGCGGGCCTGCCCGGTGGCCCGGGTCGAGGCCATGCTGCTGCCGCGCTGGTTCCCGTTCCATCTGGACAAGGTGTCCTACTGGGCGCGCACCGTCATGGTGCCGCTGTTCGTACTGTACTCCCGCCGGGCGCGCGCCGAGAACCCGCGCGGCGTGGACATCCGCGAACTGTTCGTCACCCCGCCCGAGACGGAACGCCGGTACCATCGCAACCCGACGGGGCACTGGATCGGGCGCACGTTCCTGTGGGTGGACGCCGTGGCGCGGGTGCTGGAACCGCTGTTTCCCACGGCGGTTGAACGCAAGGCCACCGAAAAGGCGCTGGGCTTCATGCTCGAGCGCATGAACGGCGTCGACGGCCTGGGGGCCATCTTCCCGGCCATGGCCAATGCTCTGATGGTGTTCCACATCCTGGGGTACGCCAAGACCCATCCCCAGGTCCGGGTCGCCCGCAAGGCCATCGACGGGCTGGTGATCGAGAAGGGCGACCACGCCTACGTCCAGCCCTGCCTGTCGCCGGTGTGGGACACGGGATTGGCCTCGCTGGCCATGGCCGAGGTGGACGCCCAGGCCCACGGTGTCGATGACCGGGGCGCGGGTGTGCGGGAATCCGCCATCGCCAACGCCTGCGCCTGGCTGCGCGATCGTCAGGTCCTGGATACCGTGGGCGACTATGCCGCCTGGCGGCCGGATGTGCGGCCCGGGGGCTGGGCGTTCCAGTACAACAACGACCACTATCCGGACGTGGACGACACGGCGGTGATCGGCATGTTGCTGGACCGCGCCCGCCTGCCGGCCAATCAGGAGGCCATCGACCGCGCCGCCGAGTGGATCCTTGGCTTGCAGTCCGAGAACGGCGGCTGGGGCGCCTTCGACGCCGACAACGAGTACTACATCCTCAACAATATTCCCTTCGCCGATCATGGGGCGCTGCTGGATCCGCCCACGGTGGATGTCTCGGCGCGCTGTATCGGCTTCCTGGCACAACTCGGCTACGACCGCGATCATTCGGCCATCGCCCGGGGCCTGGCGTACCTCAAGCGCCATCAGGAGCCCGATGGATCCTGGTTCGGGCGCTGGGGGACCAACTACATCTATGGCACGTGGTCGGCGCTGGCCGCCTTCAACGCCGTCAACGAGGACCTGCAGGCGCCGCACATTCGCGCCGCCGTGGCCTGGCTGCATCGCCGTCAACAGGCCGACGGCGGCTGGGGCGAGGGCTGCGAGAGCTACTGGACCAACAAGCGGGACTTCGTGAAGGCGTCGACGCCCACTCAGACGGCCTGGGCGGTGCTGGCCCTGATGGCCGCCGGCGAGGTGGACAGCCCCGAGGTCAAGCGCGGCATCGCCTATCTGACGAAGGCGCCGCGCGACGGGGGCATGTGGAACGAAAAGCTGTACAACGCTGTCGGGTTCCCCCGTGTGTTCTACCTCAAGTACCACGGCTACCCGGCGTTCTTCCCGCTCTGGGCGCTGGCCCGATACCGCAACCTGACGCGTGGTAACTCCAAGAGGGTGTCTTGGGGCCTCTAGCCGACGCCGACCGGGCGGTTTCCGCGCCGGTGCCGATCGGCGTGGTCACCGGCCTGGTCAGTGAGACGCGGGCGTTGGCGGGTGTCTCGGGTGCGCGGGCGCTCTGTCTGGGGCCGGGGCCGGACAAGGCCGAGGCGGCGGCGCGCGCCCTGTTGGCCGAGGGGGCGCGGGCGCTGGTGAGCGCCGGGATCTGCGGAGCGCTGGATCCGGCCCTGCGGCCCGGGGACGTGATCCTGCCCGCGCATGTGGTGGATCGTCACCAGGACGGCGGCACCTGGCCGACGGCTCCCGGCTGGCATGCGGCGGTGGTGGCCGCCCTGGCCGCCAATCACGGGTGTCCGACGACAGGCGCGCTGCTGGGCTCCGACAGGCCGGTGGTTTCGCTTGAAGGCAAGCGTCATCTGGCGGAACGCACCGGCGCCGTGGCCGTGGACATGGAGAGCCATGCCGTGGCCCGGGTCGCGGCCGACGCGGGTGTTCCCTTTCTGGTGCTGCGCGCCGTCGCCGACACGGCCCACGACGTCTTGCCGTCGTGGCTGGGGGGGATGCTCAATCGAGACGGGACCCCCAACGCTGGCGTGGCGCTGCGGCGCCTCTTGGCTGGCCCCTGGCGCCTGCCCGGGCTGCTGCGTCTGGCCGGGCGAAGCCGCGCGGCGGAACAGGCCTTGGCGGCGGTGGCGGCGGTCTTGATGACGCCCAGTGGGACTTAGAGCATGTTGCGCGATTTCTGAATCGCCCAGCATGCTCTCAGTGTCTGTCCGGAAAGCCTTGCAGAACACCCCATACGGCATGCGATTCGGGCACAGGCATACAGTATGTCGCGGTTCCCGAGACTTTCCGGACGGGCTCTAACAACTTGTTTTTCAAGTAAATCGTCCCCAAAAGATCTTCCAGGGCGATCCGGACCGGATATAGACGAAAAATTGCATGAGTGTTAGACCACTAAAAATGGCTGAGTGAGTCCAATATCACTCGCCGTGGCCTAACGACGGCTATACTTTCCCACGATCAGGTGGAAACTGATCACGTCGTCGCGCGCCACGTTGAACTCGCCGGGCGGATTGAACTGGCGCAAGCGCAGACCCTGGGTGTCCAGGCGCACCAGGCGCTTCACAAGGGCACCCTGACCGTCGCCCATGCGGCGGATCACCAGGACATCCTGCCCGGCATAGGGCGGACGCGTGGGGTGACAGAGGATCATGTCGCCGGGCTCGTAGGCTGGGCTCATGCTTTCGCCGATCATATAGAAGCCGAAACCGCCGTTGACGCCTTCCAGGGGGGCCGGCCGGCGCACCCATTCGATCGGCTCGAAACTCACG
>JANQGN010000512.1 GCA_028277295.1 Rhodospira sp. | reverse complement strand
AGCCCGTCCGGAAAGTCTCGGGAACCGCAATATGGTGTATGCCCGTGTTCGAATCGCGTGCCATATGTGGTACTAAGCAAGGCTTTCCGGACAGACACTTAGAGCCCGTCCGGAAAGTCTCGGGGACCACAATATGGTGTATGCCTGTGTTCGAATCACGTGCCATATGTGGTACTAAGCAAGGCTTTCCGGACAGACATTTACGATGGGCGAGAATAAAGTCGAGCGTTCATTGGCAAAGCCGGCACGACTATGGTGGCACCGCGCCGGTCGTCCAGACGCCAACGGCTGCCAGTCCGGCCGCCGTCCCATGGGGCAGGCGCGGGGCGGTCGCCGGGGTGAGCCCCCCCAGGGCGATGACGGGGCAGGGAGCGATCCTCGCCAGGCTGGCGAAGCGACTCGGTCCCAGGGCTGGGGCGCCTGGGTGACTGGCGGTTGGAAAGGCCGGCGACAGCAGCGCCGCATCGGCTCGCGCCGTCCGAGCGCGCGCCAGGGCACGGGCGCCGTGACAGGCGATGGTGAGCAGGCGGGGCCGGCGTCGCCAGGTCAGCGCAGGCGCGAGTACCCCGCGCCGGGCCATGCCTTCCGGAAGGTGCAGGCCGTCGGCGCGGACGGCGGTTGCCAGGCGGAGGTCGCCCGCGACCACGAACGTCACACCTGTCGCCCTGGTCAGGCGTCGCAGACGGCGGCCGCGCGCGCGCGCCTCGGTTGGTGCCAGGTCGTAGGGGCGCCACAGCAGCGCGGCACCACGACGCGACCGGATCAGCATCGGCGCGGGATCGGGCAGGCGCGCCGGATCGCTCACCAGCCACAGGCGGGGCAGGAGGCGTCCGTCCCTCGTCCGTGCCGGTTTGAGCCGCGTCGCGGCGTCTGTTAAGGTCCGAGGCGTCATGGTTGAACTCTTGGCCCGTTTGGTGTCCATAGTCCGTATGATGCCCATGCCTGAAGAGAGGACGCCTTCGCAAGAGGGCACGGTGCCCGGCACCGCGACCGCACAGGTCGCCGCCAATCTGACCGCCGTGCGCGATCGCATCGCCGCCGCTGCCCGCGGCGCCGGCCGTGACCCGGCCGATGTCTGCTTGGTGGCGGTCTCCAAGACCCATGGGGCGGATCGCGCGCGGGCCGCCCTGTTGGCCGGTCACCGGATGTTCGGTGAGAACCGGGTGCAGGAGGCGCAGCAAAAGTGGCCGCCCCTGCGGGAGGTCTTTCCAGCCCTGGAACTGCGCCTGATCGGACCCTTGCAGACCAACAAGGCCGCCGAGGCGGTTGCTCTGTTCGACGTGATCGAAACCGTGGACCGGCCCAAGCTGGCCGTTGCCCTGGCCCGGGAGATGGACCGCCAGGGGCGGCGACCGGCGTGCTTGATCCAGGTCAATACGGGCGAGGAGCCGCAGAAGGCGGGGGTGTCGCCGGACGAGGCCGATGGCTTCATTGCGCACTGTCGTGACGATTTGGGGTTGCCGGTTGTCGGCTTGATGTGCATCCCGCCGGCCGCTGACGAACCAGCCCCTCACTTCGCGTTGTTGCGAGAGATCGCCCGGCGGACCGGCCTGTCGACGCTCAGCATGGGCATGAGCGGCGACTTCGACGTGGCGGTGGCCCTTGGCGCCACCCATGTGCGCGTGGGAACGGCCATCTTCGGTGCCCGACCACCTTTGGTCGCGAAATAGGGCCTGTTGGCATTCTTGACGCGACCACGGTTGAGACGAAAACGGCCCGGTTCGGATCGCTCGGGATTTGCTTGTCTTATGGTTTGGGTCGGCTCGATCGGCAAGATTGAGCCGCTGGCCGGGGGTGGCCACCCCCGGCCAGCGG
>JANQGN010000480.1 GCA_028277295.1 Rhodospira sp. | reverse complement strand
CTATACCCGCCACATCCCAGGTGGAAACCGCCTGGGAGGAGGAAACGACCATGGAGGCGTGATCGTGAGTGTCACGCCGCCGGCTGGACTTCGGCGCTGATCCGCGCGCCGCGTTCGGCCTCGGCCTGGTGCCGGGCTTGCGAAAGGGTAACCCAAAGGGTTATGCATTGACGATGCAACGTGGCCCGCTGGTGACCATCGTCGAGACGCGCGCCTTCATCGCCCGGGCGACGGCCCTGATGGACGAGAATGACCGGGACGCGCTGAAAACGATGCTCGCGGCGGACCCCGAGTGTGGCGCGGTGATGCGCGGAACTGGCGGGGTTCGCAAGGTGCGGGTGGCCCTGCAAGGGCGAGGCAAGAGCGGTGGGGCGCGGGTGATCTACTATTACCGGAACGAAGCCATTCCGTTGTTCCTGTTGACCGTCTTCGCCAAGAACGAGAAGGACACCCTGTCCCGCGCCGAACGCAATGACCTGGCGGCCCTGGTTCAGGCGCTCGTTGACACGTATGGGAAACGACCATGACCAAGGCTTTCGAGGCAATCCGCGAAGGGTTGGAAGACGCCATTGCCTACGGCCAGGGCGATACAACCCGGGCACGGAAAACGGTGATTGAGGCCGAGCGGGCGGACGTGACCGCGATTCGCGCGCGCCTGGGCATGAGCCAGCCCGCCTTCGCCAGGACCTTGTCCGTGTCGCTGTCCACGGTCCGAAAATGGGAACAGGGCCAGCGCTCGCCCAGCGGTGCGGCGCGGGTACTGCTGCGCATTATGGAGCGTGAACCGGACGCGGTGCGCCGCGCCCTGGACCGGTAGCATCCGGACTCCGGAAGCGATCGCCATCCAGCAAGCGGGCGGGCCGGCGTTCCGCAAATGACACGGCCGATGCGGAATGGGCTTTGATTGCGCCGCCGCTGCCGGCACCGAAGCGTGGCCGTTCATCGCCCACATCCGGCGCGTGACCCGCCTCCTCGCAAGGGCCTGATATGGCTCACGGAGTTTTGAATCGGACTCTCAGGACGGTTTGGGCGGGGTTGGCGAGCCGAAGGGGCGCGACCCACGGCCGTCACACCAGCCAGAACGCCTGGTTTTCCGCCAGGGGCGCGCCACCCTGGACCCAGCAGTGGGGTTGCCCGCTGGCGCCGACGGCATAGAGGCGAAACGAGTCCTCCGGGTCCATCTCCGCCGCCGCCCGCCGATTCCAGCCACTGTTCGATCAGCGATCGCTAGCCGGCGTCATCGACGGCCCCCTCGACCAGCGTGATGAGGCGATCGTGCGGCACGGTATCAAAAAAGTGTTCGATATCGCCGTCAACAACCCATCGATAGCCCTCGGCATGACACCGGGCGATCCGGTCGACCGCCATGCGGACAGAGCGGCCGGGGCGATAGGCGAAGCTCTCGTCCTCGAAGGTCTCGTCCAGGGACGGCGTGAGCATCAGGGTCACCGCCGTTTGCACGACCCTGTCGGTGACCGTGGGAATGGCCAGCGTGCGCACGCCACCATTGGGCTTGGGAATATCCACCCGCCGGATGGGGCCGGGCCGGTAGGAGCCGTCGTGCACCGCGCGGCTGAGCGCCAGCAGGCGCACGGCGCTGCTGTGCTCCCACTCGCGAATGGTGAGGCCGTCGGCCCCGGCGGCGCCAGCGTTGGCCCGCACGCGCGCCCAGGCGGTTTCGAGGGTGTCGACGCGGCTGGCCTGTTCGAACAGGGTTGGCGTGGGCATGGCGATGTCTCCCAGGCGATCTCCCAGACGGTTTCCGGGGAGGGGCGGGGATGGGGCCGGTCGCCGCGCGGCGGGTGGACCACGACCGGCCCCAAACGCATGCCTTGACCCGCCGTCGCGAATCGCTGAAGAAGGAGAGTGGCGGCGCGAAATGCCCCGCGCTCCACCCGTCTCGCGGGAAATTCTGGCGCGGATCCCAGTGGAAAACGGGTAACGCCTTGAATCGACGTCGAGAAGCGGATCAAAAGGAGGAAAATCAACCCATATGGCGACAATAAGGCAGGGCCGTCGACCATCCTTGTGGAAAGGGGCAAGATTTTCTGAGCACCGTCAAGATCTTCTGGAGGGTCACCTTGCCGCCGTTCCCGCTGTCATCGCGGACTGAAACTCACGGCCGTTACGACTTCAGCGCTAAGCGCTGGCCTTGCCGCCATGCCCGCTGTCATCGCGGACTGAAATGGCCGGCTATGGCCGGCCATCCCGAAAGTGCGGAGCACTTGAGGGACCTCGACCGGCTGGGTGATCCCTGGTGGGACGTGCGTTTCCTGGGGAGATCCCTCGCCCCGACGGGGCTTCGGGATGAGGCTAAAACCTGTTCCGCTGTCATCGCGGACCACCCCCCGGCAGGATCACGCCGATTCCGTTTGCGTCCGGTCACGGGCACCGTATCCTGCATGCATGACCCGGACGGTCCCCATGGCCGGCGCGGCGCCGGTGTCCTGGCTGCGCGCCCGGTTGCACGACCCATGCGAGGCGGTATCCCTCGCCGGGCTGGCAGAGCGCTGGGTGCAGGCGGACATCACGCTGGAGACGACCAGCCGGCCGCCGACGGCGAACGCGGCCGATCCGGCGTTGCCCGACCGCCTGCGCGGCATGCTGGGGCGCGCCCTGATGGAGGGCGCCAGCGCCGAGGCCATCGCCGGCCGGCCCTGCCCGTGGCAGCCGCCCTGCGCGCTCGACCTGCTGTTCGGGGATCACGGCGCCCTGCTGTCCGGCCGCCTGGCGATGCCCCGGCCGTTCGTGCTCGCCGCCACGCCGCCGGAGGGCACCGGGACGGAGAGCCTTGTCCTGCGCCTGTCCCTGTTCGGCTTCGCCACCGACTGGGCGGAGACCGTGGCCGAGGCCCTGGTGCGGGCGTTGCGGGGCGGGGTCGCCCTGACCGGCGCCGAACGCCGGCCGGTCGAAACCCGGCACCGATCGATCCGCTTCGTGCCGCCGCCGCCTCTGCCCCTTGATCCGGGGGGCGGGGATGCGCTGGCTGGCGCGCCTCCGGCGGACGACGACCTGCTGGTCCGCCTGCGCTTCGACAGCCCCCTGTGCATCCGGCGGGAGAAGGGCGGGCCGATGACGCCGCGCACCCTGCTCATGGGCCTGTGCAACCGCCTGGCCGGCCTGGCGCGCTGGCACGACGCCCGCCTGGAGGAGGACTGGCCCGCCCTGGCGGCCCGGGCCGGGCGGTGTCAGGTCTTGGTGGAGGACATGCGGCGGCTCACCTGGACACGGGCGTCCGGGCGGCAGAAGCAGGGCAATATCCCGGTCTCCGGCCTGCTGGGCGAGATGGTGCTGCGCGGTCCCCTGGGGCCGTTGCTGCCGGCGCTGGCCCTGGGGCAAGCCTGCGGCACCGGCGCCCATGTGGCGCTGGGCCTGGGGCGCTTCAGGGGCACGGTGTCGGGAGGGGCGGCGCCAGCAGTCCAGCCATGAGAAGGACAACCGCGCTGCCGATCGACAGGGCGATGGATGGTCGCGTCAGGGCCTGCCACCAGCGCCGCCCCGGTGCAATGCCCTCCTCTCGGTCGAAGAGTACGAGCGGCTGAAGAGGCGGGATCAGCAGGCGTTTTTCGCGGTAGATACCCCAGAGCACTTCCTCGCGGACATCGAAGCCCTCGCCGACAGGGATGAGACGTGACGGGAATGATGCCCGATGGCCTGACATTCATGGCCGGAAAGATCTCGCCTAATGCGTTATCCTTGAAATGTAGAACTAAGTTATATACATTTGAGTCGCCGGATGGGCAAGAAGGGCGGCTGGCGTTGAAGATTTATAAAAGCAAGTGGTTTGCCCGGTTTGCCAAGAAAGAACGTATCAACGACGCTACGCTGTGCGAAGCCATCGAGAATGCCGAGAAGGGCTTGATCGACGCGGATTACGGCGGCGGCGTGATAAAGCAGCGCATTGCCCGACCGGGCGAGGGAAAATCGGGCGGATATCGGTCGATCATCCTGTTCCGAAAAGGTGAGCGGTCATTTTTTGTCTATGGCTTTTCCAAAGGTGACCAAAGCAACATCGACAAAAGTGACGAACGCGATTTCAAGGAGTTGGCCGCCGTGCTGCTGAATGCTTCGGAGGAAGCATTGACTGATTTGGTCGAGAGCGGAAAGTTTCAGGAGATTCAGTGCGATGGCGAAAACCAGGGTCTACAAGAGCAATGTGAAGGCCGCGATCCACGAGACGGCGCTGGATCTGCATGAGGCTGGGCTCTTGGACAAGCACACGATGCGCCGGTTCGACCAATCCTGCTTGACGCCGGTCCGCAGGTTTTCGGCCGAGGAGATTCGGGCTCTGCGGGAGCGTGAACAGGTTAGCCAGACCGTGTTTGCGATGTATCTCAATGTCACCAAGGATTCGGTGAGCCAATGGGAGCGTGGCGACAAGCGGCCCGCCGGCCCGGCATGCAAACTGTTGTCCATCGTCGCCGAGAAGGGCCTGTCGGCCATCGCGTGAGTCTTGAGGTCAACGTTGACCGCGACCATGTCGTATTGTCTCCCGGTCTCTATTGGCCAGGAGGAGAAAGGACCGCCAGTTGAGCGGTGACGGCGGTGTAGACCACGGCCCGCCCCGGGGTTGTTCCACCGGCCCGCCGTACAGGCAGGCGCCGGTGCCGCCGGGATCGGCATGGTCGCGCTTCCAGAGACGCCAGGCCATTCACGCCGCAAGGCCGTGCGCGATCCTCCCAAGAGTGATTTCGACCTCTCGCACACCCTCCCCGGTGTCGAGCAGGTCCAGCGGTCGCTCGCCCCCCGGTCGTCGTCGGCCGGCGGAACCAGGTGTGCGCCTTGGACCGGTCGACGAAGGTGTCCTCGGCCAGGACAGTCACCCGGGCCACCCGGATCAGGAGGTTCGATTGCTCGGCGGTCAGGGTCCCGACAAACTCGGAGCAGTTCACCATCAAGGAGGTCATCCGCCAGGCGGGGGAATGAGGAGGCCGCATCCCGGGATGACGGGCGCAAAGGGGCTGTGGCGGTGTGTCGTCGGATAGCCAAGAGAGGCCACCGGCTGGCGGGTCGCTCCGCGTGTGGAACGAATACCGAGAGTTCGAATCCCGGTTTGAACGGTCTCTCCGACCGCAGGCGCGCGGAAAACCGGCAACTCCTCTTTCCCCTGCGGGCCATCCGCCCAGGCGCCCTTTAATTTTGCTACACAATTTGCAGCACACTCTGCTGCGCAAGCCAGGCGATGTGTTATTATAATCAATGAGTTAGCGTATGGGCGTTGAGGCCATGTCGGACCCCATCCGCCATCCCCTCGTCATGCGGGGTGTCGTGGTGTTGCTAGTAGCGCATCTGCATGAGTCAGTTTGCCATACGGTCCAGAGGGGCGGTGGTCTGGCGGCTGTTGCAGCGCAGATGGTCAGGCGGCGGAGTGAACCAGGAGAGGCGCGAGCGGCGGACCCTGGCGGGCTGTTTGTGTGGCGCTTTTTTTCGGCGGCGAGGGCATGGGCCTGGGCGTCCCACATGCCGGTGGAGACGGCCCAATAGACGGCGATGGCGACGACGAGAAGAAGCCGGTCGATGCGCTCGGCCAAGCGCAACTGGCTGTCCTCGATGTTGAACCCGCGGGTTTTGAGGTCGGAAAACAGGGCTTCGATGCCCCAGCGCATCCCGTAGTCCAAGGCTCTCCAAGTGGTGGGCTTCTCGGAGACGGCGATGATCCAGGGCTCGTCGTGGCCGGCCTCATGGAGCATGGCGACGTGGCTGGCCACCTGCTTCCCGGTCAGGCGCACGTCTTCGAGAAGCCAGTCGCCATTCACAAAGCAGTCCTTCAGCGTTGTTTCACCGCCGTCGCGGTCGGTCACCAGGAGATGCGTCTTCAAGCGCAGCCGCCACGACCAACCCCGGGCGGCGCACCAGGCGATCAGGTCCGGGCTGCCGTAGAAGCGGTCGCCCATCAGCACCGGTTTGACCCCGTCCGGCAACCAGGCGGCGACACGCTCCAGCAGGGTCCTCTGCTCGGCGAAGCCAAGCGCTCCGCTCGTCTTGCGCACCACCCACGTCAGCGGCAGCGCCCGTTCCCCCAGGCGCACCGCCACCATCAGCATCTCATGGCGATGCAGCCGTGTCGCCTGGCTCTGGTCGATGATCACGATCGGCTGAACGCCGCCCGCGCTCGACCGGTCCAGACCCTCGCGGGCATAGGGCTCCATGACCTCGGCCGGATCGATCAGGCCGTTGGCCAAAACCCGCTTGATCCATTGGAACCGGCTGGACCGGTTCTCCGTCTCCAGCGGAAGACTGCAACCAAGGGCCATCAGGTTGACGTGTTGCTCCTGCAAGAGCGTCGCCACCAGTGTCGAAAGCTTCCGTCTTTGTGTGTGACCCTTTGCCCAGGAAGACGACGGCGCATGTCCTCTTCAACAGCTTCTTTCAGCGCATCTATGCCAACCATCAAAACCGCCGGGAATGCATCCCCTCGGTCGAATCATGTCAAACAGCCGCCGTCAAGACCATTCCCACCGGAAACTGACCCGTGGCAAGGTAGGCCAACCCCCGGTGTGGCCGCCGGGTGTTGTACGTTTTGATCCAAGCACCGATCCCGGCCCGGGCCTCGGACCCGGTGGCGTAAGCCTTCAGGTAGACGTCCTCGTACTTCAGGCTGCGCCACAGGCGCTCGACGAACACATTGTCCATGCAGCGGCCCTTGCCGTCCATGCTGATGCGCACGCCGGCATCC
>JANQGN010000467.1 GCA_028277295.1 Rhodospira sp. | reverse complement strand
ACCCTGCCGCACTTTGCTCTAGGCCCGGCCAACCGGGGCACGCTATAACCCCGGCGCGGACGAAGAGTGAAGGACGCGATGACTCACGCAGCGACTCCCCCCCCGAACAGCTATCGCGCCGGCCCCGACGAGGGTGGCCATTTCGGCCTTTTCGGCGGCCGGTTCGTGGCCGAGACCCTGATGCCGCTGATCCTGGATGTGGATCGAGCCTACCATGACGCCCGGGCCGACCCCGCGTTCCAGCGAGAGTTGGACGGCTATCTGCGGCATTACGTGGGTCGGCCTAGCGCCTTGTATTTCGCGCGCCGCATGACCGAGCACCTGGGCGGTGCCAAGATCTACTTCAAGCGTGAGGATCTCAATCACACCGGCGCCCACAAGGTGAACAGTTGCGTGGGCCAGATCCTGCTGGCGCGGCGTATGGGCAAGACGCGCATCATCGCCGAGACCGGCGCCGGCCAGCATGGGGTGGCCACCGCGACGGTCTGCGCGCTGTTCGGCCTGAAGTGCGTTGTCTACATGGGCCAGACCGACATCGAGCGGCAGGCCCCCAACGTCTTTCGCATGAAGCTGCTGGGCGCCGAGGTGAAGGCCGTGACCAGCGGCTCGGCCACCCTCAAGGACGCCATGAATGACGCCATGCGCGACTGGGTGGCCAACGTCCATGATACCTACTATCTGATCGGCACGGTCGCCGGGCCGCATCCCTATCCAGCCATGGTGCGGGACTTCCAGTCGGTGATTGGCGAGGAAACCCGCGATCAGATCCTGGAGCTGGAGGGCCGCTTGCCCGACAGCCTGGTGGCCTGCATCGGCGGCGGCTCCAACGCCATGGGCCTGTTCCATCCGTTCCTGGACGAACCAGACATCCGCATCGTCGGGGTCGAGGCCGCTGGCGACGGGATCGAGACGGGGCGGCATGCGGCCTCGATGACGGGTGGCCGGCCCGGCGTGCTGCATGGCAACCGGACCTACCTGCTGCAAACCGATGACGGTCAGATCACCGAGGCCCATTCCATTTCCGCCGGCCTGGATTACCCGGGCGTGGGGCCGGAGCATGCCTGGCTGAAGGATCAGGGCCGGGTGGAGTACGTGCCCGTCACCGACGCCGAGGCCCTGGAGGCGTTCCAGGTGACAACCCGCCTGGAGGGGATTATTCCGGCGCTGGAAAGCGCCCATGCCGTGGCCCAGGTGATCAAGATGGCGCCGACCCTGCCCAAGGATCACCTCCTTGTCCTGAACATGTCCGGGCGTGGCGACAAGGACGTGAACACCGTTGCAAAAGCCCTCGGTGCGAACGATGGGGGCGCCGACTTGGGGGAGATGCTGACATGACCGCGCCCATCTCCACCGCCACCAGCGAGTCCGCGTCCGACGCTTCGGGTGGCCGTCTTGAGCGCCGGTTCGCTGGCCTGCGTGCCCAGGGGCGGGGCGGCCTGGTGACCTACATCATGGCCGGGGACCCGGACCGCGAGGCCAGCCAGCGCATCCTGGATGGCCTGCCCGAGGCGGGTGCCGATGTGATCGAACTGGGCATGCCGTTCTCCGATCCCATGGCCGATGGTCCCACCATCCAGGCCGCCGCGCAGCGGGCGCTGAAGGCTGGCCAGACCCTGCGCGCCACCCTGGATATGGTGGCGGCGTTTCGACGCCACGACCAGGACACGCCGATTGTGCTCATGGGCTACTACAACCCCATCCACAGCCACGGCGCGGAGCGATTCGCCGCCGATGCCGCCGCGGCTGGCGCTGACGGCCTGATTGTCGTCGACCTGCCGCCGGAGGAGGCGCCGGAACTGACCGGCCCTCTGTCCCGGCATGGCCTGCATCTCATTTTGTTGGCCACACCGACCACGGATTCAACCCGTATGCATGCTGTGCTAGCCAAAGCGGGAGGATTCCTGTACTACGTGTCTATCGCCGGTATCACCGGGACGCGGGCGGCCGATCAGGCGCAGGTGGCCGACGCCGTGGCGCGTCTCCGTCTCCACTCCAACCTGCCCATTGCCGTTGGTTTTGGCATTCGAACGCCCGAGCAGGCGGCGGCGATGTCCCGGATCGCCGACGCCGCCGTGGTGGGCTCCGCCGTGGTCGAACGGGTGGCCGCCGACGACGATCCGCTGGCCTTGGTGCGCGACCTGGCGATGGCGGTGCGGGCGGCGCGTGCCTGATGCGGCCTTTGGTTTTCCTCCCGTCCGTTCTCTCCGTCGTCCATGATCGTTGCCTTCGGGAGCATCCATGAACTGGCTGTCCGACTATGTTCGCCCCAAGATCCGCAGCCTTGTGGGGACCACCCGCGAGGTGCCGGACAATCTGTGGCACAAGTGTTCCGAATGCGGCCACATGATCTTCCACAAAGAGCTGGAGAAGGCGCGGCGCGTCTGTACGCAGTGCGGCCACCACATGCGTCTGCCGGTCAAACGGCGGCTGGCCATGTTGTTCGATGATGGCATCCATGATCGCGTCACGCTGCCCAAGGCGCCGCCAGATCCGCTCAAGTTCCGCGACCTCAAACGCTACACCGATCGCCTGAAGGACGCGCAGGCGCGGACCGGGGAGGGTGACGCCATTATCGTCGCCAAGGGCCCGATCGAGGGGCGGACAACGGTGGTCGCGGCCTTCGACTTCGAGTTCATGGGCGGCTCCATGGGCATGGCCGTGGGCGAGGGCGTGGTGATCGCCGCCGAACTGGCGGTGGCCGAGAAGGCGCCCCTGGTGATCATTCCCGCATCCGGCGGCGCGCGCATGCAGGAAGGCATCCTGTCGCTGATGCAAATGGCGCGGGTGACCGTGGCTGTGGACCTGGTCAAGGACGCTGGCCTGCCCTACATCGTCGTTCTGACTGATCCGACCACCGGCGGTGTGACGGCCTCTCTGGCCATGTTGGGCGACATCGCCATCGCCGAGCCCGGATCGATCATCGGCTTCGCTGGCGCGCGGGTGATCGAGCAAACCATTCATGAGAAACTGCCCAAAGGCTTCCAGCGGGCCGAGTACCTGCTGGAGCACGGCATGGTTGATATGGTGGTGCCGCGTGATCAGTTGAAGGAATCGCTGGCGCGGGTAATTCGGTTGTTGATGCAACCACATCTGCCCGAGGAGGCGCCGTTGCCGGTTCCCACGGAGGGACCGGGCGCGGGCGGGCATCGCGAGACGGAGCCCACTGGGCCCGTGGACGACAGCGACACACCCCATCCCGACGTGGAGAGTCCGGATGAGGACGCCGAGGGTGGCGCTAAGGCGCAAGGCGTCCGGGCGCATCGGGGCGGCAAGGCGGGGCGGCCAGCCGAGACGCCCACCGGCGACGGGGAAGCCGCCTCCACCGCCGCCGACCGTCCGCCCGGTGCATGACGGTCGGGTGCATGACCGTGTTGGTGGGGGGCGTGCGCGCAAGGGCGCCTGTCCGCGTCCGGACCACCGCGCATGACTGATCGCGCCGTCCCGGCGACCGCGGCGCCGTCCCCGCCGGATCGTGTGCTGGCGCGGATGATGGCCTTGCATCCGAAGGTCATCGACCTGGTTCTTGACCGGGTCTGGCGCCTCCTGGCCGCCCTGGATCATCCCGAGCGGCGCCTTCCGCCGGTGGTGCACGTGGCGGGCACCAATGGCAAGGGCTCGCTGGTGGCCATCCTGCGCGCCATGCTGGAGGCGGCGGGCCAACGGGTCCACGTCTACACATCGCCGCATCTGGTGCGCTTCGCCGAGCGCATTCGCCTGGGGGCGTGGGGCGGGGGCCGCCTGATCGACGACGCGGCCCTGGTCGCGCTGCTGGAAGAGTGCGAGCGCGCCAATGGTGGTCAGCCGATCACTTTTTTCGAGATCACCACCTGCGCCGCCTTGCTGGCCTTCGCTCGCGAACCGGCGGACGTTGTTCTGCTGGAAACCGGCCTGGGCGGGCGGCTGGACGCCACCAATGTCGTGGAGCGGCCGGCGCTGACGGTGATCACGCCGGTGTCGATGGACCATGAACACTATCTGGGCGACACCCTGGCGGCCATCGCCGGCGAGAAGGCGGGAATCCTCAAGGCAGGCGTGCCCTGCGTGGCCGCCGAGCAAACCCCGGAGGCGGCGGCGGTGCTGGTGCGGCGGGCTGCTCAGTTGGGGGCGTCCCTGACCCTCGGCGGGCGGGACTGGCTCTGGAAGAAGGCCGGTGATGGCTTTGAGGTCGCGGGGGCGGGGTGGCCCGCCCCCGCGCTGGTGGGCGCGCACCAGACGGCCAACGCGGCGCTGGCGGTGATGGCGGCACGCGCCTTGACGCCAGGGCTGCGGCCCGACGCGGCGGCCATGCGCGCCGGCTTGGCGGGCGTGATCTGGCCGGGGCGTTTGCACCGCCTGGATCCCGGTCGGCTCACCGCGCGCCTACCGCCTGGCTGGGATCTTTGGCTGGACGGCGGCCACAATCCGGCGGCTGGTCGTGCCCTGGCGGACGCGGTGGCGGTCTGGGACGACCGTCCCCTGCATCTGATCGTGGGCATGCTGGACACGAAGGACCAGTCCGGCTTTCTGGCGCCCCTGCTGGCGCGGGCGGCCAGCCTGCGGGTGGTTCCCGTGCCAGGCACACAAGCCGGGGTGCCTCCGTCGCTGCTGGCCGGACGGGCGCGGACCGTGGCGCCGGCGGGCGTGGCCGTCCATGAGCGGGCCAGCGTGTCCGAGGCCCTGTCGGCGCTCGCCGCGGCCACTGACGATCCGGCGCCGGGGCGGGTTCTGGTGTGCGGCTCCCTCTATCTGGCCGGCGCGGTGTTGCGGGAAAACGGAACGCCGCCGGTGTAAGCGGAAGGCTGTCCCGCCCTATGGCGCCTTTGCCGTGTACCCCAGGGCCAGCATGCAGTCTGTGTAGTAGCGGCGAAAGGCATCATTGGCCTTCACCCGATCCACCTGTGTCATGGGATTGCTGCTGGAGCGGCCCGTGTCGGCGCCGACGCGGCCCGGCGAGATGACGTGCCGCATGGCATAATCATCGGCCTTGCGTTTGCAGGCCCGGTTATCGGTGTCCTGCTTGGCCGGCGTGACCCCCGGCGGCGCGGTCCAGCGGTTGGCGCCACCGCCGGACGAGGCGCAGGCGACCAGGGTGGTCCCCAGCAAGACGGCGGCGACGGCGCGGGCGGTGGACCGGGGCATGGGCGGCGGCTCCTGGAGACGGGAAGACGGGCAGTAAGAAAGATACATGAAGGGACCCCACGGGGGGTCCCTTCGCAAGGAAGATCGATCGGTTGGGCCGTGCAGGCTCTGCGCTGATCGGTTCAGCGGCTCACCCGGAGCTTCGACAGTTCGATGGCAATGGCCTTGAAGGAGTCCTTCAGGTCCTGCTGTGTGGGACTGTCGAACCATTTGGTCGAGTCGCTCGCGCAGGTCTTGTAGATATCTTTCGTCTCGTCGTTAACACTGGAGGTAAACGTGACCGTGTAAATGATGATGCCAAGGGCCTTTATGTCTTCGCAGACGTCCGCGAGGCGATCATTGACAACATCCTCGCCCACGCTCCTGCTGCTGGTCCCGAAGTGCGGGTTGGCGGTGTCTAGCCACTCATAGCCCGTGAAGTCGGAGTTGACCGTGTCTTCCTTCTGATTGTTGTTCGATGACGCCGAGGTCTCGGTGTTCGTGAGTCTCCAAACTTGGTTGCGGCCGTCGGTCATCATCACGATGGCCTTTTCCCAGCCCTCCTTGTCGTATGGCTCCGCTTCCGTGAACGGCGCTTGGGGAGACAGCACGCGACGGCCCCAGGCCATGCCCATGTCGCCCAGGGTCCCGCCCCGGTGCCACGCGTCCAGGCTGCGGATGTTGGTGACCAGGGTATCCTTGACATTGGTCAGGGGGACGATCCGAGACGGGCAGCCCAGATTTGGCCCAGCGCCATTGTTCCTCCACACCGACGGGTCATACCGGACCGTGTCCGTCATGTTGTCGACGTCGTAATTGTTGGAGTCGTCCGGTGCCCAGGCGTACGGCTGCCAGCCAGTGGCATTACTGTCGCCCATCCGGTCGTCGCCGGTGCGCTCGATAACGCATCCCTTCCAGCCCTGACCGTTCATGGGGTCGCTCGAATCGCTCAGGTTTTCCGGGTTGTAGGTGTAAGACACATATCCCGGGTCGGAGGACTCGGGCCACCACGCGGGGGCTGTTGGCGTTTGCAAGCCGCCGAGGGCTTCCGGCCCTGGGTTAACCGAGGCGGCGTAGGGGACGATGGACACGAAAAGGTTGGGGTGCGTGGTCTCGGAGCCGAAAAGGATATCCACCATGTCCTCCGCGGCGACGCGCAAGGCACCGATGTTGTCGTGGCTGCGCATGGAGCCGGTATTATCCAGCACCAGGGCCACCTCCAGCCCCTTGATGGCGCGGACGACCTCGGCATTGGCGCGCACGGTGATGGTGTCCTTGTTGACGATCTTCATGAAGAAGGTGTCAAAGGTGGCCGCGGCCGACACCGTGATGATATCGCCCTGCACCGATACCTGCAGGTCATGGGTGTTGCCGATAGCGTCCTCGGGATAGTTGGCGTTGAAGAAGTTGGCCGCCCGAAGGTCGAGGTCCGCGTCTTCGCCGATGGTTGAGCCCACGGCCAACGCTGCGGCGTCCACGGCGAAGGCCAGGCGTGTCTTGAGGTAATAGGCGACGCCCAGATCGACGGCCATGCCAGCCGCCAGGGTCAGGGGGATCGCCATCAACCCGAAAATCAAGGCGGTCACGCCGCGCGTATCGCGCGACAGCGACGGCAAGCGACCACGAGTGCGTCTGTCTTCGGTCATGACTGATGGTCCGTTGACCCGTTGAGGGCGATGCGCCGCGCGATGCGCGGCCGCGCCATTGCCGTTTCGTTCAGGAGATT
>JANQGN010000449.1 GCA_028277295.1 Rhodospira sp. | reverse complement strand
AATCTCCTGAAGATAGCGCGACAGGTTGGCTTCCGGTTCGAGGCCGATGGGACTTCCGGTCGCGTTCGCCATGGTTCGCTCTCCTTGTCGCCTCGACGTCCGCGCCAGGGCTGGCCCGGCGGTCGACGGGAATGGGGGCCTGCGGCGGTGCCGGTGCCCGACCCCTGGCTGTCGCCTGGACTGGAGGGGCGGCGGGGTCGACACCCCTTACGTTGGAGGAATTCTAACCATCACCCCTGCCCGAGTCCAACGATATAGTACCAATTTGGTCAGGAATGGGGATGAAAAGTCTGTAACCTCGGTGGGTTTTTCAGTCGTCCGGGTTGACTCGCGATCAGGGGGCGGACCCATCGCCCTGAGGGGCGTCGAGCAGGTCCAGAATCTCTTGCATCTGCTGAGGCATACGCGAGCGCAGGCGGATCGGTTCACCGCTGTCGGGATGGACGAAGCCAATCTCCATGGCGTGCAGGGCCTGGCGGCCAAGGCCGCTCAGGCGGGGGGTGATGGCCGAATTCCACGGTGTCCGCCTGGGAATGCGGCCATAGGTCACATCCCCGACAAGAGGGTGACCTATATGCGCCATGTGCACCCGAATCTGATGGGTGCGGCCGGTGGCCAGGCGGCATTCCACGAGGCTGAGGGCCATGTCCCAGACCCGCAGCGTGGCATAGCGGGTCAGCGCCGGCTTGGCGCCGGGCGCCCCCGCCGGCACCACCGCCATGCGGGTCCGGACCGTGAGGTGCCGGCCGATGGGGGCGGCGATTTCACCCCGGGCCGGGCTGGGCACCCCCCACACCAGGGCCTGATAGACCCGGTGCAAGGTGCGGTCCGAGAACTGGGCGGCCAGCGCGCGATGCGCCTGGTCGGTCTTGGCGACCACCATGAGGCCGCTGGTGTCCTTGTCCAGGCGATGGACGATACCCGGCCGGCGCACGCCACCGATGCCCGACAGGCTGTCGCCGCAGTGGGCCAGCAGGGCATTGACCAGCGTGCCGTCGGGGCTGCCCGGCGCCGGATGCACCACCATCCCGGCCGGCTTGTCGATCACGATCAGATGCGCGTCCTCATAGGCGATGGACAGCGGCACGGCCTGGGCCTGGGGCGCGGCGGTCTCGGGCGGGGGCTCGACCAGCACGACGTGTTGACCCGCGCGCACCTTCTGGCTGGGGTCCAGCGTCTCCGCGCCATCCAGGGTCAGGGCACCGCCCTCGATCAATGCCTTCAGCCGCGAGCGGGACTGTCCGCCGTGCACCCCCGCCAGCCAGCGGTCGAGGCGCGCGCCGGCGGCCTCCGGCGGGACGACGGCGGCGAAGACCGGCGGGTCGTCGTCGGTCGCGCCATCGGCGTCGTCCATGTTGGTCTCGCCGTCGATGTCGGCGCGCAACGGAGGAACAGGCGCGTTGCTCATGGTTACCCGAGCCCTTTATACACGGATGCTTGGCACGCAAGCGACGCGGACGGACGCGCCGCCCGGGACCGTCCCGGGTCCGCGCGCTGGCCCGCCAGGAGGACCACCCAATGACCGCCGTCAAGACGCTGGTCGCCGTCATGACCCTCATGCTGCTGGGCGGCCTGGGCCTGCTGGCCTATGGCATGGCCCAGCAATCCAGCAAATTGGGGCACGCCGAAGGCGACGCGGTCCCGTCGGCGCCGGGCGGCGGCGGCCCCTTGCCCCGGTTCGAGGCGCTGACCCTGGGGGAGCCTGCCGGCAGCGCCATCGCCGCTGTCACGGCCGGACCCCAGGGACGGTTGATCCTGACGGTCACGGGCGGCGGGCGTGCCGACCGGGTGGTGGTGATCGACCTGGGTGACGGGCGGCGCCTGGGCGTGGTTTCACTGGAGGGAGGACGCCATGGGGACGACCCCGAGGCCAGCCGCTGAAACGATGTCCGCCGTCGGTCCTGGGCCGGCGGGCCTGGTGCTGCCGGCGCCGGCGCGCGCGGCGGTGCTCGATCATCTGCGCGCCACCTGGCCGGCCGAGGGCTGCGCCCTGCTGTCGGGACGGACGGACGCCGCAGGCTGGTGGACCGTCGAGGCCGTCCATCCGGCCGCCAACGTGGCCGAACCCGCCTGCCGCCATGACCGATTCGAGGTCGATCCGGCGGCGCTGTTCGCGCTCATGCGAACGTTGCGTGAGGGGCCGTCGCGGCTGATCGGGCACGCCCACTCCCACCCTGGCCGGCCGGCCGTCCCCAGCGAGATCGACCGGCGCGCGGCCCACGACCCGGACCTGATCTGGGTGATCGCGAGCCTGACCGGGCCCGATGATCCGGCGCCGACCCTGAACGCCTGGGCGGTCGCCGGCTGGACACCGGACGGCGGCGCGGACGGCTTCCGCCCCCTGCCGGTGCGGGAGACGGCCCCCGCCGCCCCCCAACACACACCTGTCCAACACTGAAGGGACCCTTGATGACCATCCTGCCGTCCTCCATGCGCGGCGTTCACCTGACCGGCCACGGTGGCCTGGACAGGCTCGCGATGCGCGACGACATGCCGGCGCCCCGGCCTGGCCCCGGTGACGTGCTGATCCAGGTCGGTGCCGCCGGGGTCAACAACACCGACATCAACACCCGCGTCGGCTGGTACTCCAAGAACGACGGCGCCGCCGAGGACGCCACCTGGAGCGGCGCGCCCCTGCGGTTCCCGCGCATCCAGGGCATTGATATCTGTGGCCGGGTCGTCGCCGTGGGCGAGGGCGTCGATCCGGCACGGATGGGCCAGCGGGTGCTGATCGAGCCCTGCTTGCGCGAGGCGGGCGGCGGGCCCCTCGAGACACCGTGGTTCCTGGGGTCCGAGTGCGATGGCGGCTTCGCCGAATACACGGTGGTCGCCGCCCGCCATGCCCACGCCATCGAAAGCCCCTTGAGCGACGTGGAGCTGGCCTCCTTCCCCTGCTCCTACTCCACGGCCGAAAACATGCTGACCCGCGCTGGCGTCACGGCCGGCGAGCGGGTGCTGGTGACCGGCGCGTCCGGGGGCGTCGGCTCGGCCGCCGTGCAACTGGCGCGGGCGCGCGGCGCCCGGGTGATCGCCGTGACCAGCCCCGCCAAGGCCGAGTCGCTGCGGGCGCTGGGGGCCGAGGACACGCTGACCCGCGATCAGGACGTGGCCGAGGCGCTGGGCCGCGACAGCCTGGACGTGGTGGTCGACCTGGTGGGCGGCCCCGCCTGGCCGGCCTTGCTGGACGTGTTGCGCCCGGGCGGGCGCTACGCCGTGGCGGGCGCGATGGCCGGGCCGATGGTGACGCTGGACCTGCGCACCCTGTACCTCAAGGACCTGACCCTGGTCGGCGCCACGGTCCTGGACGATGGTGTGTTCGCGGCCCTGGTCGGGCACATCGCCGCGGGGCGGGTGAAGCCGCTGGTGGCCGCGACCTATCCCCTGGAGGCCATCGCCGAGGCGCAAACGGCGTTCCTGCAGAAGGCCCACGTGGGCAAGATCGTGTTGGAGGTGGCCTGACAGAGATCAAGATCATCCTCCACCGCCCTTCCCCCGGCCCCGGAAGTTGTTGCATACTAGCAACGAACGCCGGCCCCGCCGCGTACGGAGGAGAACGGACCGGCGCATCCTTGGATCAGGGAGCCGTCCGATGAGCGCACAGCAGACCACCCCGTCCGATACCGTGCCGCCGCCCCCCGCCGACACCATCCCGGCGCCGCGTCCTTTGGTGGCGCCCGTCGCCAAGCTGACCATGCATGACCCCTGGGCCTGGCTGGCCGCCGGGTGGGCCGACCTGATGGTTGCCTGGCCGATCAGCATCACCCTTGGGCTGCTGTTCACGGGGTTGGGCTTCGCCATGACCGGCGGCCTGGTGCTGATGGGCTTGGATTACCTGATCACGCCTCTGATCGCCGGCTTCCTGCTGATCGCCCCGGCCCTGGCGCTGGGGTTTCATGACATCAGCCGCCGGCTGGAGGCGGGCGAGCGCCTGTCGCTCTGGACCACCCTGGGGGCCTGGCGCAGCAACCCCGTGGCCCTGATCGGCTTCGGCGTGGCGCTGACGGTGGTCCTGTTGAGCTGGTTGCGGGTGGCGGCGCTGGCCTTCGCCGTCTCCTTCCCCTACGTCGAGATGACCTGGGGCAGCCTGTTCCAGCAAACGGCCACCCTCGACGGGACGATCTTCGTCCTTCTCGGCACCGCCGTCGGCGGGCTGTTCGCCGCGGTGAGCTTCGCCATCTCGGTCGTCTCCGTGCCCATGCTGCTCGACCGCGACACCGACCTGATCGAGGCCCTGGCCACCAGCGTCGCCGCCGTTCTCAAGAATCC
>JANQGN010000171.1 GCA_028277295.1 Rhodospira sp. | reverse complement strand
AGCCCGTCCGGAAAGTCTCGGGAACCGCGGTATAGTGTGTGCCTGCGCCCAACTCGCATGCCATATGTGGTGTTTTGCACGGCTTTCCGGACAGACACTTAGGTTGCTCGTCTCCGTTGGAGATCCTTCGCACCCTTTGGGTGCTCAGGATGAGGTTTGGACATTTAAAACAACCTCATCCTGAGAGCCCGTCCGGAAAGTCTCGGGAACCGCGGTATAGTGTGTGCCTGTGCCCGGATCGCATGCTGTATGGGGTGCTTTGCAAGGCTTTCCGGACAGATACTGAGGGAGTGAAACGACCGAAGGATCTCCATCGAGTGCTCCGGTCCTCTCGGAAGGCGCTCTGTGAACGTTTGTCCATCCGAGTTCGGAGTCCTGGTTGATCCTGGAAGGGGTTGGCATCGGGCGACCCGCGCCGTTACCCTGACTGGGCCGTCGAGCGGCTCCAGCCGCCGCGCGGACCGCCCGCCGTCCCCTGCGTCGCCAGCCGGACGGCGCCGGCTCGTGCTCCCGTGGACCTCCTGCGTGCCCCTCGGCCGCTCCACCTGACACGAACCACCGGAACAGGGACCCGTCCATCATGAAAACGCTGATCGCTGGCACCGCGTCCGCGGTGACCGCGGCGCTGGCCGCCGTGACACTGTCCTCGGCGGCCCTGGCGGCCGACACGTGCGGGCGTGTGACCATCGCCGAGATGTCCTGGAACTCGGCCGCCATGCTGGCCCACATGGAAGCGGTGATCCTGCGTAAGGGATACGGTTGTGATGCCGAGTTGGTGCCGGGAGACACGGTACCGACCATCACCTCGATGACGGAAAAGAGCGAACCGGACCTGGCGCCCGAGATTTGGCCCAACGCGGCCAAGGACATCATTGCCAATGCGGAGGCCGAGGGACGCCTGGTGGTGGCCACCAAGACCCTGTCGGATGGTGGGCAGGAAGGCTGGTTCGTGCCCGAATACATGGTGGCGGCCCAACCGGACTTGGCGACCATCGAGGGGATCAAGGCCAACGCGGCCCTGTTTCCCGATCCGGAGGAGCCAGGCAAGGGCCGCTTCTACACATGTCCCTCGGGTTGGCAGTGCCAGATCGTCAACGAGAACCTGTTCAAGGCATACGGTCTGGACGAGGCCGGCTTCACGATGTTTGATCCCGGCTCCGGCCCTGGCCTGGCGGGGGCGATCGCCAAGGCATACGAGCGCGAGGAGCCGATCTTCGCCTACTACTTCTCGCCCACGGCCGTGCTCGGCAAGTACGACATGGTCATGTTGGGCGGCATGACGCATGACCCGGAGACCTGGGATTGCGTGACCAGCACCGATTGTGACGATCCCAAGCCCAACATGTACCCGGCCTCGGATATCCTGACCGTCGTCACGACACGCTTCGCCGAAGACGCACCGGAGGCGTATGGCTTCGTCTCCAGCGTGTCCATTCCCAGCGACGTGATCAACGCGGTGCTGGCCTGGCAGGAGGACAACCAGGCCACGGCCGAGGACGCGGCTCTGTATTTCCTCGAAACCTATCCGGAGCTGTGGACCGCATGGGTGCCGGCGGAGGTGGCCGACAGGGTCAAGAGCTCCTTGTAGATCCGGCCGGGTCGTTTGGCGTGTTCGCTCTCTCCGGAGGGCGAGCGCCACCCGAGGCTTTCACGGTGATGGGGAGCACCCGGACCATGGCGGACACCAACTGGTCGGTCGAGTTCCCGGCCATGGACCCGGACTCCTTGCGCGCGGTCAATCGTGCCATCGACGAGGCCTATAGGGCGTTCACCCGCACCTACGGCGCGGCGATCGAGGATGCCTTTAACCCCTTGCTTCGCATCATGGTCTGGTTCGAGCAGCGTCTACTGGATACACCTTGGTGGCTGGTGATCGGGATCGTCGCCGCACTCGCCTGGGGGGCCAGCGGGGGATGGCGTCTGGTGGCCCTGGTGGTGGGCTCGTTCCTGGCCATTGGCTATCTGGGCATGTGGGACGACACCATGCGCACCATGGCCATGATCTCGGTGTGCACCCTGATCGCCGTGATGGTGGGCATTCCCATCGGCATTCTGTTGTCCCGTTCCGACCGATTGAAGGCCGCCATGGTGCCGGTGCTGGACGTGATGCAGACCATGCCCAGCTTCGTCTACCTGATCCCGGTGGTCATGCTGCTGGGCCTGGGCAAGGTGCCGGGCCTTCTGGCCGTGGTGATTTACGCCATTCCCCCGGTCATCCGCCTCACCGACCTGGGGATCCGCCTGGTGGACAAGGAGGTCCTGGAGGCCACCGACGCCTTTGGCGCCAGTCCCTGGCAACGCCTGTGGGGGGTACAAATCCCGCTGGCCATGCCCAACATCATGGCCGGGGTCAACCAGACCATCATGATGGCCCTGGCCATGGTGGTGGTGGCCTCCATGATCGGGGTGAAGGGACTGGGGCAACCGGTCTTGCGCGCCGTCACCAACCAGTACTTCGCCATGGGGCTCCTGAACGGTCTGGCGGTGGTGATGCTGGCTATTCTGTTTGATCGGGTGACCCAGGCCTATGGTCGCCGCCTGCAAAGGTTCCGAGATGAGCAGCCCTGAGGGCGAGACCAGCGCCAACGGCGTGAAAATCGCCGTCCGCGACCTGATCAAGGTCTTTGGGCCCCACCCAGCCGCCATGGTTCCGTTGGTGCGGGACGGTCTCGGCAAGGCCGAATTGCTGGAACTGTACGGCCACGTGTTGGGTCTTGGGCCGGTGACCATGGACGTTCGCGCGGGGCACGTACACGTGGTCATGGGGCTGTCCGGCTGCGGCAAGTCCACCCTGATCCGCCACATCAATCGCCTGATCGAGCCCACCGCCGGGTGCGTTCTGGTCGACGGCACCGACATCACGGCTTTCTCGGCACGGGACCTGCGCGCCTTCCGCCGCCGGCGGGCAAGCATGGTGTTTCAGCGTTTCGCGCTGCATCCCCACCGAACGGTCTTGGGCAACGTGGCCTATGGCCTTCGCGTGCAGGGAGTGCCGCGCGCCAAGGCAGAGGTGTGCGCTCTGGGCTGGGTGGAGAGAGTCGGTCTTGCGGGTTTCGAGGATCGCTACCCCGCGCAACTCTCGGGCGGCATGCAGCAGCGCGTTGGCCTGGCCCGGGCGCTGGCGACGGACGCCGATATCCTTCTGATGGACGAGGCGTTTTCTGCGCTCGATCCGCTTATCCGCACCGACATGCAGGACGTGTTGCTGCGCCTTCAAGCGGACCTCAAGAAGACCATTCTGTTCATCACTCATGACCTGGACGAGGCCCTCAGGCTGGGTGACCGCATCACCATCCTGCGGGACGGCCAGGTCATTCAGGAGGGAACGACGCCCGAGATCGTGCTGAAGCCCGCCGATGCCTACGTGGCCGACTTCGTGCGCGACATCAACCGCGCCAGGGTCTTGCGGGTCAAGGCGGTGATGGATGGGGCAATCAATGGCGCGCGCGGGCCGCTGCTGCCGCTGTCCAGCACGTTGGAAGAGGCCCTGACCTTCTTTCACGAGGATCCCTCGGGCCGTCGACCGGTGATCAACGGGGACGGGCGGGGCGTGGTGGGCTCGGTCGGCCTGCCCGAGATCCTGCGGGCCATCGAACGGCCCAACCTGGATCGGTCCGGCACGGGCGGCCCGGAGGCCAGATTGCCGCCCCTGTGATGGGCTGACCGCTCAGCCGCCAGGCCGATACGCTTGGGTGTCTCGGCCGCGTGAGCGCGCGAACGCCCCCGCCACCCGCTGACCGACACCAGTTGACCGAGCGACGGCCACTTGTCGAGACGATCGACCGAGGTCGAGCGCCGTCTCCAACGCGCGGCGCCAACTTTACAGGGCTCCGAACCCGGATGGACGATCGTTCATGGGTCACGATCCGAGAGGGTCAGGACCATCGATGGAGATCCTTCGGTCGCTTCGCTTCCTCAGGATGAAGCCCTTAAAAAGTGAAAGTCCTCATCCTGAGCGTCCGCGGGACGCGAAGGATCTCCCTCGGACCCATGGACCCTTACAGACCGGTCATCCGAGGTCGGAGCCCTGGGCTGCGTCAGGGCGGTTTGTCATGGCGGCCGACCCAGGGTACGCTGATCGCCACGCGATCATGGTCCCATTCATCTCTCCACCGTCCGCAGGAGCCGCCATGGCCGGCGTCGACCCATCTCTGCCCTTCCTGCCGGTGCGCCTGGCGGTGCTCACGGTTTCCGACAGCCGCACCCTGGCCGAGGACCGCAGCGGCGACCTGCTGGTGTCGCGCCTGACGGCCGCCGGCCATGTCCTGGCCGACCGCGCCTTGGTGCGCGACGAGGCCGACCTCATCGAGGCCCAACTGCGCGCCTGGATCGCCGACCCGGGGGTGGACGCGGTGATCTCCACGGGCGGCACCGGCGTCACCGGCCGCGACGTCACCCCGGAAGCCGTTGCCCGCGTGGTGGATAAGGATATCCCTGGCTTCGGGGAACTGTTCCGCATGCTCAGCTACCAGAGCATCGGCACCTCGACCATTCAGTCCCGGGCCCTGGCCGGGGTGGCAGGAGGGACCTACCTGTTTGCCCTGCCGGGCTCGACGGGGGCCTGCAAGGACGCCTGGGACTCCATCCTGGTTACCCAGCTGGATAGCCGCTATCGACCCTGCAACTTCGTCGAGTTGATGCCGCGCCTGTGCGAGCATCTGGCCGGCCCCAGGGCCGCCTCCTGAACGCCCCCTGACCATCGTCTTGTGATCTTCCGCCGCCCGCACAAAGGACCCCTTGTTCCCATGGCTTCCCTGAACGCCGCCTCGTCCAACGCGGTCACCGTGCTGCCGCAGCAACGTCTCCTGCTCCAACTGGTGGCCATGTCCGGCGACATCGCCGTGACCAACGTGGCGCCGGACTGCATCCTGCGGCGGACCTTGCGAGAGTGCGAACAGCATGGTTGGGTGGAGACCAAGGAGATTAGCCCCGGCGTGTACAAGGTCACCCTGCGCCCGCCCGGGCGCGTCATCGCCCACGCCAAGGAGGGCCCCGCCGAAGGGAGCACCCCGGACCAGCCTCGCGACACCCCATAGAGGACCCGCGCCGGGTCGGCGCGGCGGGCGCCACGAAGCGGTCATAAAGGTATGGGACATCAAACGGCTGGTCGGATGTCGCGTGGCGCGCGTGGCCGCGCCCGGCGGGGCCCGCTGTCCGCGCGCGACACCACATCGGTGCCCCTCGGTCCGACGCCATCGGCCCCACAACAGAGGAACACCCCCCGGCATGGCACAGACCCGCAGCCTTTCCTGGTCCTGGCGCCCCCTGGCGATGCCCGTCCTCGCCATGGCGGTGGTGGTGGTGGCCTCCAACATCCTGGTCGGCTACCCCATCAATGACTGGTTGACCTGGGGAGCGCTGACCTACCCCGTGGCCTTCCTGGTGACCGACGTCACCAACCGTCGGTTCGGACCCCAGTCGGCGCGACGGGTTGTGTATGTGGGGTTCGCGCTGGCCGTGGTGCTGTCCATCGTGCTGGCCTCGCCGCGCATTGCCCTGGCCTCGGGCAGTGCCTTCCTGATCGCGCAGACCCTGGACATTCAGGTGTTTGACCGGCTACGCGACCGTGTGTGGTGGCTGCCGCCGCTGGTCTCGTCGCTGCTGGGTTCCGCGCTGGACACGGCGCTGTTCTTCACCCTGGCCTTTTATGGCACCGGCCTGCCCTGGGTCGGCTGGGGCATCGGCGATTTCGGGGTCAAGGTGACCGTCGCCCTGCTGTTGTTGCCGGCCTTCCGGCTTCTGGTTCGCGGCCGCGACCCAGCGGTGGCGCAATGATCCAGGTCCGCTGGCACGGCTCGGTGGACGCCTGGCGTCAGCGGCGGGCGGCGACGGTGGCCCTTTGCCTGGCGCTGGGGGCCATGGGACCGATGATCGCCGCCGGCGGCGGGCCCGTCGGGTCGTCGCCGGCGCTGGCGCAGGGCTATCTGCCGCCCCCTGGACCACGTGTCATGTTGTGCCTGTTCGACGACCGGGGCCGTTTGCTGGCCGGCAACCTGAGCTGTCCCGGGCGCGTGCGTCCACGAGACGCCATGATGCCCCAGGCCCATTGCTTTTATGACATGCGCGGCTACCTGTGGCGCGGGCTGCCGCGCTGCCCACCTCACGCCCCGCCGTTCCTGATGGACGAGGCGGCCCAGGCGCTAGGTAGCCGGGGGTAATCAGGACCAAGCCAAAATGAAACGTGCCGCCGGTTCAGGCAGGGCTCCGAACTCAGATAACCAATCTGTAAGGTTTCATGGATTCGAGGGAGATCCTTCGCGTCCTGCGGACGCTCAGGATGAGGACTTTCACTTTTTAAGGGCTTCATCCTGAGGAAGCGGAGCGACCGAAGGATCTCCATCGATGGTCCTGACCCTCTCGG
>JANQGN010000164.1 GCA_028277295.1 Rhodospira sp. | reverse complement strand
CCACGGTTGAGACGAAAACGGTTCGAGATCAGGAGCGAGGACGACGGACATGCCGCGCATAGTCGAGGACGAGCGACGCCATCTCGGGCCGGTTTCGTCCAATCCCCCCATAAGAACAGATTGGGGGACGGGCCGGGGTGTCCCGCTGGACGGCGTCGCGCATGTCAACAGGCCCTAGTTGCGGAGCCTAGACGCGCATGGACGCCGGAGGCTGTAACTTAGTCACAGAAGACGCCAATGCGGGCGTCCCTCACGCAATCACGTCCCGGCTCCATGGAGCGTCCGCCCCGCGCAACTTGACGGCCACCGGGCAGTCGGGTCGATGCGCCCCCGGCAGGGCGCCGATGCTCATGAGGAACTCGTTGACCACCTCGGGTCCGGTGAAGGCGAAGGTGGCGCGGAACAGCTTGACCCAGGCGTCCAGATCGCGCGGATGATGGGCCACGATCCATCCGGCGAAGCCGCCGTGACTGTCCCTCAAGTGCTGGACGGTCGCGGCATTGCGGATCACGGCATCGATCTTGCGGCGGTTGCGGATGATCCCGGTGTCGGCCAGCAGGCGGACACGATCGGCGTCGTCGAACGCCGCCACGCGATCCACAACGAAACCGGCAAAGGCCATGTTCAAGGCGGGACGCTTTTTCAAGACCAGCAACCACGATAGCCCCGCTTGGAAAATCTCCAGGCACAGGCGCTCGAACAGGACGGTCTCGTCGGTGACCGGAACGCCATACTCGGTATCGTGATAGGGGCCGTGCAGGGGATGGCCAGGAGCGACATCGCAATACCAGTTCACGCCCGCCTCCCCTGCCCCGGTGTGGGCTTATGACCTAAGCTTGTTCCAGTTCCACCAGCGTTCCCGTGAAGTCCTTGGGATGCAGGAACAGCACGGGTTTGCCGTGGGCGCCGATCTTGGGCTCGCCATTGCCGAGCACGCGCTTGCCCTCTGCCTTCATGGCATCGCGCGCGGCCAGGATGTCCTCCACCTCGTAACAGATGTGGTGGATTCCGCCCGCCGGGTTCTTGTCAAGAAAGGCCTGGATCGGCGACTTCTCTCCCAGGGGATGAAGCAGTTCGACCTTGGTGTTCGGCAACTCGATGAACACCACGGTGACGCCGTGCTCAGGCTGTGGCAACGGCTCCGAGACCTTGGCGCCCAGGGTGCCACGGTAGTCAGCCGCGGCGGCCTCCAGGTCTGGAACCGCGATAGCCACGTGATTCAGACGTCCAATCATCATCCGGGTCCTTTCCTTGCCTGATCCGTCCCTGTGGATGCTTGACGGGCGTGGGACCGGGACTCAACCCACGCGCACGAGATGAATATCGGTCAGTGGCCGCCGGTTCTGGCTGCCCCGGAAGAAGCGACCGACGGCGCGACGGGCCTCTTCACGCACCGTCTCGTCATCGTTCAGGGCGCGGCGGTCCAAACGGTCCACGACACCCCGGATGGCGTTGATCAAACTGTCGAGGTCGTCGCCATCCTCGTCAGGGTCCAGGAGGCCCCGGGCACTGACAACGGGATCGGCCACCAGGCCCCCCTTGCCGTTCAGCACCAGGGTAACGGCCGCAGCACCGTTGGTCATCATGCGTCGCCGATCGCGCAGCATGGGGCTGCCCATGGGGACCAGGCGATCGCCATCCAGAGCCAGTAGGCCAGTCGCCGCCTGATCGATCACCCGGGGTGCATCCCCATCCAGGCGCAGCATATCGCCATCCTGGATAACCATAACGTGCGCCACACCGCAGGCCCGGGCGACGCTGGCGTGTTCCATCAAGTGCAGAGCCTCGCCATGCACGGGCACGGCGACACGGGGCCGCACCAGGCGGTACATCTCCTCCACCTCGTCCCGGGCCGGATGGCCGGAGACATGGACGGGCGCGTCGCGCGCGGTGATGATCTCCACTCCGCCGCGCACCAGCCGGTTTTGCATGGCCAGGATGGCGCGCTCATTGCCCGGAATGACGCGGGAGGAAAAGACCACCGTGTCGCCCTCGCCCAGGCTCACCGAGCGATGGGCCCCGGCCGCGATTCGTGTCAGCGCCGCTCGTGGCTCGCCCTGACTGCCGGTGGCCACGTACAGCACCTTTTCCGGCGGCAGGGCAGCCGCTGCTTCGTCGTCGAGAAAGGGCGGCAAGTCAGTCAGGTAGCCGCAGCTCCGCGCGGTCGCGTTCATGCGCCACAGCGAGCGCCCCACCAAGGCGACGTGGCGGCCATTCTCACGCGCCGCGACCGCGGCGCTTTCCAGCCGCGCCACGTTCGACGCAAAACAGGCGATGGCGATCTTTCCGGCGGTGTTGCGGCCCACAACCTCGATTAGCGCCCGCCGAACGTCCGCCTCTGACCCTGAATGACCCTTGGTGAAGATGTTGGTGCTGTCGCCGATCATCGCCAGCACCCCCTCGTTGCCCAGGCGCCGCAACGCCTCGGTGTCCGCGGTGCCGCCAATCAGCGGATCGGGGTCGAACTTCCAGTCGGCGGTGTGCAGGATCGTGCCCGCCGGGGTTCGAATGGCCAGGGCATTGGGTTCTGGAATCGAGTGGGTGGTGCCAATCATCTCCACATCGAAGGCGCCAACCTGGAATCGGGACCCCAGCGGGACTTCGTGCAGCGGCACATCACTGAGCAAGCCCTCCTCCTGAAGCTTAACGCGCAGGAAGGCGGCGGCGAAGGGAGAGGCGTAAATCGGCTTGCGCAGCCATGGCCAGAGGTAGGTGACCGCCCCAAGGTGGTCTTCGTGAGCGTGCGTGATGACAATGCCGTCCAGAGCCTCCAGTCTTTGCTCGACAAAGCTGGGGTCCGGCATGAGCACATCAATACCCGGGGTCGTCTCGTTACCAAAGGTGATGCCGAGATCCACCATCAGCCACCTCCCCTGACACCCGTAAAGGTTCAGGTTCATGCCGATTTCGCCGGTACCACCGAGGGGCACGAACACAACGCCATCCGGCACGCCAGTGCCGGGCGCATGGGTCATGGAACTTCTTCCTTTCCGTGTTTTTCAGACGTTAGGGACCCTGATGGCTCAGGGGTGCTCTCGCTGGGCCGCATTGCGGCGATAAATCTGCAGCAGACCCCGCAGGGTCAGATCGCTGTCCAGATGATGTATG
>JANQGN010000728.1 GCA_028277295.1 Rhodospira sp. | reverse complement strand
CTCCGTCGCCTTGGCGGTCTGGTTGGCCAGCGACTTGACCTCGTTGGCCACCACCGCGAATCCCTTGCCGGCCTCGCCCGCGCGCGCCGCCTCGATGGTTGCGTTCAGAGCCAGCAGGTTGGTCTGGCTGGCGATGTCGTTGATCAGACGCACCACCGCGCCGATGCGATCCGCCGCCTCCGCCAGGGATTCGACCATGGTGTTGGTGCGTTCGGCCTCTTCCACCGCCGTCGCCGAGATACGATTGGAATCCGCGACTTGACGGGAAATCTCGTTGATGGAGCTGTGCAGTTCCTCGGTCGCCGCCGCCACGGTCTGGACGTTCTCCGAGGCGGAGTCGGCGGCGCGCGACACCAACTCGGTCTGGGTGGTCGTGGTCTTCGCCGCTTCCGTCATGCCGGCGGCGGTGTTCTGAAGCTCCGTCGCCGCCGTCGCGACGATCTCCACCATGGACGCGACGTCCTTCTCGAACTTGCCGGCGTAACCATTCATGGTGTTGGCTAGGGTTTCCCTGGCCGTCTGGATATAGACCGAGATCGCGATGTCCATGTCCAGGAACAGGGCGCGGGTCGCCGCGGCCGTCACCTCGGCGCCGTGCTTGGGCCGCTTCCGGTAGTGAGCCGCCAACAAGGGCATCAGACGCGAAATGACGAAAGCATAGCCGCCCAGATACCAGCGCGGCTCCAGGCCGACGCGTTCATGGGTCCGGCCAATGCGATCGGCCGTCCGCATGTACTGTTCGTCAAACCGGCCAGAGAAAACGTTCTCCATCCAGTGCTTACGTTGCATGGTCCGGGCGTGCTTCATGCGCGCGGGGGACTCGAACATGCGGACCATCGTCGGCGTGTCCGAGATTTTCTGGTAAAACTCGTCAAGGATGCCGTCCATGTGCGGCTCGATGACGGTGCGCGCTTCCTGAAGCAGCGGCGCCGCAGCCTCACCCAGATTCAAGAAGGACAGGCGGCCGGCGCGGTCTAGGCTGTCCGTGGTCATGTAATCGGCGCTCCTCACCGGGAGATTGAGACAACAGACGGGGTTTTCTCGTTTGTGTTCATGTGTCTTGCACATTGTACACGGGTTCGCATTCGCCCCGTAGGCTCCGACGGCCGTTGCCAACGTTTTCTAGGTGCACCGGCGTTTTTCTTCGGGCAACACACAATGACAACGAATCCACTCCCTTGGCAATAGGGTGATGCGGCCGCTCGCCTTCGTGCGCCGGACGTCGCCTGGTGACAAAAGGGCTATTGCCCTCCGCCACGGCTATTGTCTATGAGTACCGCCTAACGTGGACCCGACAGGCTCCCTGCGGGCGTGGTGGAACTGGTAGACACGCCAGATTTAGGTTCTGGTGGCTTTTAGCCGTGGGGGTTCAAGTCCCTTCGCCCGCACCAAGCCCGTTCCATCGCGACCGACTCATTCGGCCTTTGATGGCGCACATTTCGCCTCGACCGATCCACGTCCCCGAACTCATCAACCAGGACACGTCATGCAGGTCACCGAAACCCTCTCCGAGGAGCTGAAGCGCGCTTACACGGTCGTGGTCCCCGCCGCCACCCTGGCCGACCGCAGCGAGGCCAAGTTGCGTGAGGTCGCGGGCAAGATCCGTCTCCCCGGCTTCCGTCCCGGCAAGGCGCCGCTCTCGTTGCTGAAACAGCGGTTCGGCGCCAGCGTGATGGGCGAGGTCGCGGAAGAGGCCGCCCAGGAGGCCGTGAAGTCGGTGGTTTCGGAGAACGCCCTGCGCCCGGCCTTGCAGCCCAAGGTGGAGGTCGACACCTTTGAGCCGGATGGCGGCGACCTGACCCTGTCCATCACCGTGGAACTGCTGCCCGACTTCGGTGAGCCGGATTTCTCGGACATCGATCTGGAGCGCGACGTCGCAGAGGTGGCGGACGAAACGGTTGACGAGACCTTGCAGCGCATGGCCGAGGCACGCCGGGACTCGGAACCGGTGGAGGACGCCCGACCGGCCGCCGAAGGCGACATCGCGGTCATCGACTTTGTCGGCACGGTGGATGGGGACGCCTTCGAGGGCGGCACCGCCAGCGACTTCCGCCTGGAACTGGGGTCTGGCCAGTTCGTGCCCGGCTTCGAGGACCAGGTGGTGGGCATGGCGCCCGGCGAGGAACGAACCGTCTCGGTCACCTTCCCCGAGGATTACGGGGTTGAGACCCTGGCCGGCAAGGACACCAGCTTTGAGGTCACACTCAAGGAACTGCGTGCGCCCGTCGTGCCGCCGCTCGACGACGCCTTCGCGGAAAGCGTGGGGGCCGAGTCCCTGGAGGCCCTGAGGCAGCAGATCCGCGACCGCACCGCCGACGAATACCGCAAGGCTGGCCGCGACAAGGCGAAGCGGCGCCTGCTGGATCGCCTGGCCGAGCGCTTCACCCAGGCGGTGCCAGAGGGCCTGTTGGATGCCGAGTTCGAGGGCATCTGGTCGCAGCTCATGCAGGCCAAGGAGCGCGACATGCTGGAGGACGACGATAAGGGGAAGTCGGACGACGAGTTGCGCGCCGAATACCGGGCCATCGCCGAGCGGCGGGTGCGCCTGGGCCTGTTGCTGGCCAAGGTGGGCGAGGACAACGAGATCACCGTCACCCAGGAGGATATCGGCCGCGCCGTGATGGACCGAACCCGCGCCTTCCCGGGACAGGAACACCTCGTTCTGTCCTACTACCGCCAGAACCCGCAAGCCCTGGAAGAATTGCGCCCACAGGTTTTCGAAGACAAGGTGGTGGACTATATCCTTGAACGCGCCAACGTGACCGAGCGCACGGTGTCCGTGGACGCGTTGATGACGCCCGATGACGCCGGCGCCGAGGCCGCCGAGACCGAGACCGAGGAGACGGGGACGGCCGCCCCCTGACGGCCGCCCGCCCGCGCCCCTGGGCGCCAACCCCCCCGACGCGGGCCGCCCCCTTCGCCCCGCCTGACGAGAGAGTGCCCCCCATGACAGAGCGTGATCCGCTGGAGATCTATGCCAACACCTTGGTTCCCATGGTGGTCGAACAGACCAACCGTGGCGAGCGGGCCTATGACATTTACTCCCGCCTGCTCAAGGAGCACATCATCTTCCTGACCGGCCCGGTCAATGACCAGGTTGCCAGCTTGATCTGTGCGCAGCTGTTGTTCCTGGAATCGGAGAACCCATCCAAGGACATCGCCTTTTATATCAATTCGCCGGGCGGCGTGGTGACGTCCGGTCTCGCCATCTATGACACCATGAACTACATCCGGTGCGATGTCTCCACGGTATGCATCGGTCAGGCCGCCTCGATGGGGTCGTTGCTGCTCACCGCCGGCGCGAAGGACAAGCGCTTCGCCCTGCCCCACTCGCGGATCATGGTCCATCAGCCCTCGGGCGGCTTCCAGGGCCAGGCCACGGACATCGAAATTCACGCCCGCGAGATCCTGGCGGTGCGCGAGCGCCTCAATAGCATCTTTGTCCAGCACACCGGCCAGCCGATGGATGTGGTCCAGCAGGCCATGGAACGCGACAAATTCATGTCGCCGCAAGAAGCCCAGGAGTTCGGACTCATCGACACGGTGATCACCAACCGCCCCAGCGAGGACGGCGAGGACGGACCGGCCGATAAGACCTGAGCATCCGCGCCGGGGGGGACGCGGGCGGCCCCCCCAGCCGGCGCGGCCGTCCATGCTCGGACGTCACGGGGGCATCGTGGTGAGCGCGCGAAAAGGTGGGGCCGCCTTTTTTTCTCGCAAAGCGGGTTCTTTTTTCCCATTGTGTGGCCTGACAGTGCGCGGGTAGTATGAACCCTCGGTGAACAGGACGAGATCTCCGGTGCCGGGGCCGGTCACGGGGGCCCGGTATGTTTCGGCCGTCTCACGGCGCGGCGCTGACGTCGGGCGTCGAGGCGGATGAGGCTGCCCGAGCGGGCCGGCGGCGCTACCGTCCAGCGGGAACGCGCGCGGAAGTGGAGTGGTTATGAGCAAGTCGTCCGGAGGCGATTCCAAGAACACGCTGT
>JANQGN010000690.1 GCA_028277295.1 Rhodospira sp. | reverse complement strand
CGCCGATCAGGTGGCGGCGGTGCTGGCGCTCATCGAGCGGCCGGCGCAGGGGCTCGACCTGCCGCTGGACATCCGGGGCACGCTGTTCCAGCGCAGGGTGTGGACGGCGCTCCAGGCCATCCCGGCCGGCGAGACCCTCAGCTATGCCGAGGTCGCCGCCCGCATCGGTCAGCCCACGGCCGCGCGCGCCGTGGCCCGCGCCTGCGCATCGAACAGCCTGGCCGTGGCCGTGCCCTGTCATCGGGTCGTGGCGGCCGACGGTGGTCTGTCGGGCTACCGCTGGGGACAGGCCCGGAAGCGGGCGCTCCTGGAGAGGGAGGACGAGGAAGCGACGGGCGTCGTTACCCCGCCAGCCCCGGCAACAGGGCCTTCAAGGCGCTGACCATCATGTCCATGGCGATGGCGGCGAGGATCATGCCCATCAGCCGGCTCATGATGCTGATGGCCGTCTGCCCCAGGATTCGGCTCAAGGCGGGGGCCGCGAGGAAGGTGACTCCCAGCAAGGCGATCGCCGAGGCGATGGCGGCGCCGTAGGCGATCTGGTCGGCGCCATTCGTGACCTGCTGGCGGAAGATGATCAGGGTCGAGATCGTGCCCGGCCCCAGCAGGATCGGCACCGTGAGCGGATAGATCGCCGGGTTGGCCTGTCGCTGGTGATGGACCTGCTCTTCGTCCGTCCCATGATGGGTCTGGCTTTTCTCGCCAGAGATCATGGTCATGGCGATCAGCAGGATCAGGAACCCGCCGGCCAGGCGAAAGTCGTTGACGCCAATGCCGAAGATGTCCAGCAGCGCCGAGCCGCCCAGGGCAACGAGCACCGCGCCGACACAAAGGGCGATGATCACCGTCATCGCAACCTTACGTTGTGCCGGCGCGTCAAGGTCTTCGGTCAGCGCCAGGAACACGGGCAGATTGGCGATCGGGCTCATGATCGCGAACAGCGCCGCGAACACCTTGACGAAAAGCACCTGATCCACGGGTCGTCCCCCTTTTGTGGCCGCTCGCTGGCGGTCCGGTGACGTCAGGGGCGGCGCCGGTTCCCCGGCGATCTTGGCGCGGGCGTACACCAGGGTGAGGGGCCCGTTGCCTTACCCCTGATCGATGTCCGGTCGCACACGGGCGCGCGTCTTGACGTCCACCAGGGACCGCAGCGCGGCGACCATTGGAAACCGATCGGTCGCCTGTCTTCCATAGGTCAGGTTGAAGGCGAAGTCGATGCCGTCGTCATCGGGACCCTGGGCATGGGTGATCAGGGTCTCCAGCTTGTCGATGGCCTTGACGAACCGGGCCTCCGCCGTCGCGGCGCTGTCATACTCGTCGTACAGGTCTATCAGGGACTCACGAATGGCCGCCGGGGCCGGCCGGAGAAGCGTCAGAAAGTCCCGGCGCTCCCGGGATTTTCGCTCCGGGTCGGTGCCTTGCCGGGTGGCCGGGACATCGCCGCTGATCGTTTCCCCCAGGTCGTGAACCACACACAACTGAAGAACCCGTGCGGCGTCCAGCCCGGGATGGGCCGGCGCGAGCGCCATGGCGATCAGGCAGAGCCGCCAGGAATGCTCGGCCGCGCTTTCCGGCCGCCCCAGGGCGGTGCGGCCGCTGCGCAGGGTGTCCCTGAGCGCCCCGGCGTCCTCCAGGACGGTGAGCAGATTGGCAAGATCGGTTTGGGTCACGATGGACGCTCCTGCGCGTGTCCTGGCCGCGAAAGTGGGATAGAACGGCGGCCGACGCGACGACGCTGAGAGGGAGAGACGATGACTGTCATGGCGCCACGGGCCTGGATGTTCCACCCCGACGTCGAGACCATGAGCCGCGCGGCCTTGGCCGAGCGGCAGCGGGGGAGCCTGCGCCGCACGCTGCACCATGTCTACGCGAATGTGCCCCACTACCGGCGGGCCTTCGACGCGCGGGGCGTGCATCCGGACGACCTGCGGGATCTCGCCGACCTGCGCCGGTTTCCGTTCACCGTGAAGGCGGACCTGCGCGACACCTATCCCTATGGGCTGCTGGCGGTGCCCCGGGAGCAGGTGGTGCGGATTCACGCGTCCTCCGGCACCACCGGCAAGCCGACCGTGGTTGGCTACACCGCCGCCGACATCGACCGCTGGTCCGACCTGATGGCCCGCGCGATGGCCACCGCCGGCACCCGCCCCGGAGACGTCGTCCACAATGCCTACGGGTACGGTCTGTTCACGGGCGGCATGGGGTTCCACTACGGCGCCGAGCGCCTGGGCTGCACGGTCGTGCCAATCTCGGGCGGCAACACCGAGCGTCAGATCCACATGATGCTCGATCTGGACGCCGGCATTCTCTGCGCCACCCCGTCCTATGCCCTGAATCTGGCCGAGGTCGCCGACCGCATGGGCGTCGACCTCCGCCGCTCCTCCCTGCGCATCGGCCTGTTCGGCGGCGAGCCGTGGAGCGACAGCCTGCGCCGGGAAATCGACGCCCGCCTGGGCCTCCAGTCCACCGATTCCTATGGTCTGTCCGAGATCATGGGCCCGGGCGTCGCCATGGAGTGCCCCGAGCGCCACGGGCTGCACGGGTGGGAGGACCACTTCCTGTTCGAGGTCATCGACCCCGAGACCCTGGAGCCGCTGCCCATGGGCGCGACCGGCGAACTGGTCATCACCACGCTGACCAAGGACGCGCTGCCCATGATCCGCTACCGCACCCGCGATATCACGCGGCTGTGCGACGAGCCCTGCGCCTGTGGCCGCACCCATGTGCGCATCATGCGGGTGACCGGGCGCAACGACGACATGATGATCATCCGGGGCGTCAACGTCTATCCATCCCAGATCGAGTCGGTGATGCTCGGCTTCCCGGGCACCGCGCCCCACTATCAGCTGGTCGTGGCGCGTCAGGGGGTGATGGACACCCTGGATGTGCACGTGGAGGCGGTGCCCGACCTGGCCGCCGACGCCTACCCGACGGTGGCGAACAAGGTCCGCCATCACATCAAGTCGATCGTCGGCGTCACCTGCGGCGTGTCCGTCATGCCACCGGGCACCCTGCCGCGTTCGGAGGGCAAGGCGGCACGGGTGAAGGACCTGCGGGCGGCGCCGGCGGGATAGGGCAACGACAACATGGCGCGGCGTGGCGGCATGCGTCGCGCGCGTCTGCCCGGCGCTCGCCCGGGAGCCCTGGATGATCCTCAACCCTTTGTAAATTCCTGTTTACATCTTTTCGCGTGTCTGGTCCCTTATGACGCGAGCGGTGAGGCCGGTGGCCACAATGCGTCGCGAGGGCGAGGGGCCTGGGTTCTGTCTTGTCCGCGTGTCGGCTGGGCGGCCGGCGGGTGGGTCGGGTGCCAGGGGCGCCAGGGGCGCCAGGGGGCCGGTGTCCCGGGGCAACGCCTCGGTCGGCGTGCCTTGTCGTGGCGGGGGCCTCGGCTGTCCACGCGCGCCCGCACAGAGGAGACATGCCCGCGATGAGCCGCTTTATCACCTATCTGCCGCTGGACGCCCCCGGCGCCCTGACGGCGGGCGACACCATCGCCGCGTTGAAGGCCACGATCGGTGAGGCGCCGATGCGCATCGAGGAGCATGGGCCTGTTGACGATGCGCATGGGACGGGCTTCATCATCTCCGTCAACGGCATGGCCGTCGTGGTCCTGTTCATGGCGGTCCCGCTCCCGGAGGACGCCTGGCAAGAGGCGGCGGCGGCGAGCCTGACCTGGCGCGACGCCGCCGAGACCCTGCGCCGAACGCGCGCCCACGTGGTTCTGAGCCTGCTGGAGAACCCGCCGGAGCATCCCCACGCGCTCAACGGGGCGGTGGCGGTGACGCTGCTGGCGGCGGCGATCGCGCGCCGGCTGTCGGTCGCGGCCATCGTGTTCACCGAATCCCATGCGATCGCTCCGGGTGATGCGCTGGGCGACATCGCCACCAGCGTGGCGGAGCAGGGCCAGATGCCGGTGATGCTCTGGACGCGGCTGGCCTTCCTGCGCGGGCCGGAGGCGGCGGACGGGCGCCCGACCGTGGGCGCGCTCACGGTTGGCCTGGCGGCCTTCATCGGCCGGGAGATCGAACTCGAGCCGGCGCCGCTGGAACCGTCGGGGGTCGCCGAGCGGCTGCTGGGGTTGTGCCAGTACCTGATCGTCAACGGCCCGATCATCGGCGACGGCGAGACGGTGGGCCTGACCGAGGCGGAGACCATCCGCGTGCGCTGGGCGGACCAGGGCACGCGGCCGGGCGTGCCGGTGCTGCTGATGCGTCTGGAGATGGCCGATCCCACGCTTGCCGCGCCCGTCCGTCACCCCCGGAGAGGCGGCAACACGCCGCCCGCCCGGCCGGCCCGCAAGGCGTTCGGGCGGCGGAAGACATAGATAGGTCGGGGCGTATCCCTTCAGGCTGAACAGCCGGTTTCGGGCCAGGTGCGAGGGACCTGCGCTCAAGGGAGGATCGTGCCGGCCCGGGGTGGTGGCGTGCGTCGCCGCACCCGGTCGTCTCCTGGCCATGGAGGATGCGGAATGACGGTCACGCACGCGGCCTTCGCCGGCATGGGGTTGGTTCCGCTGTTCGGACTCGTGGCCTTGATCCTGGCCTCTTGCGCCGTCGCCGCGTCCCTGAGGGGTCCGGTCCGGACGCGGGCGGCGCGGGCGCGGTCTGACATCCCGGGTGCGGGTGTGGTACACTCTCCGCTGCGGTTTCGGCCGTCTGCACGGCATGCTGGGAGGGGGACCGGCGCATGCGGGGTTTGCTGATCCTGGTTCTGGTGGTCATCCTGGGCGCCGCTGGTGGCGCGGCGGCGGCGCGGGAGGCCACGCCGGGGCTGTATGACCGGCCGGTGCTGGCGCTGGACCCGGGCATGCACACGGCGCAGATTAGTCGTGCGGACGTGGATGCCGCCGGACGGCTGGCGGTGACCGGCTCCCTCGACCGGACGGTGCGGGTGTGGCGGCTGGCGGACGGGGCGCTGCTGCGGACCATCCGCCTGCCCACCGGTCCCGGCAATGTGGGCAAGGTCTACGCGGTGGCGATCAGCCCCGACGGTACCACCATCGCCGCCGGGGGGTGGACACGTACAATGACGTCACCTGCCGAGTCAGAACAGGTCTATCTGTTCGATGCGGAAACGGGAAAGATGGTCGGCCGCCTGGACGGCCTGCCGAACGTCGTCTATCACCTCGCCTTCTCCCCGGATGGCCGGCGGCTGGCCGCCGTGCTGGGGGACGGCCATGGCCTGCGGCTGTACCGGCGCACGACCGATGGCCGCTGGGCCGAACAGCGCCGCGATCCGGATTACGGTGGATCCAGCTACGGGGTCGCCTTCGCCCCGGACGGCCGTCTGGCGACCACCAGCGATGACGGCCGCCTGCGGCTGTACGACGCCGACG
>JANQGN010000683.1 GCA_028277295.1 Rhodospira sp. | reverse complement strand
GCTCGACGGTCCGTTCTGGTTCGTGCGCCACGGCCAGAGCACCACCAACGCCGAGGACCTGGTGGCCGGCTGGCTCGACGCGCCGCTCACCGACCTGGGCCATGCGCAGGCCGCCGAGGCCGCCGAGATCCTCGCCACCCTGCCGCTGGCCAGCATCGTGGTCACCGGACTGGTGCGCACCCATCAGACCGCCGCGCCGCTGGTTGAACGCCTGGGCGGGCGCCTGACGCCGATCATCGAGGCCGGCCTCAACGAACGCAACTGGGGGGACCTGGAGGGCAAGACCCTGGACCTGCGCCCCAGCACCTTCTACGACCCTCCGGGCGGTGAGACCTGGGACGAGTTCGCGGACCGCATCTGGCACGCCGCCACGGGCCTGCGGGTCCCGGCACCGACCCTGATCATCGGCCATTCCGGCACCTTCCGAGCACTGCTGTACAAGCTGGGGTTCGGCAAGGTGAAGCCCGCCGTTGGCAACGCCGTGCCGGTGCGCTTTGTGCCCATCGACCCGCCGCCAGGCGATTGCCCGCCGTGGCGCATCGAGTCCCTGGATGGCACCGCCATTCCCATCACACCGCTGAAGGAGCCCGCCACGTGACGCCCGCGCCCGATACTGGTCCCGACACCCCAGCCGTCCACCGCGGCTTCGTCGGTCGGGTGGCGCCGCCCATCGCCGCGCTTGTCGCCTTGCTGGGCATGGCCGCGCTCAAGCTCACCGTTCCGGGGCCCGCGCTCACGCCCTGGCCCTGGAGCATGGCCGGGATTGCCTTGCTGACCGCGGGCCTGCTGCTCGGATCCTGGGCCAGCCTGACCTTCATGCGCGCCGGAGCGTCGTCGCGGCTGTTCCACGGCAACCCCGGACTGGTGGACCATGGACCGTTCCACCGCACCCGCAACCCCATGTACCTCAGCCTGGTGGTGACCGTTACCGGCGTCGCCATCCTCATGGGCCATCTGACCCCTTGGATCGGGCCGGTGGCGCTGTTCCTTTGGTACGATCGGCTCTTCGTACCCCGCGAGGAAGCCGTGCTGGCGGCCCATTTCGGCGCCGACTGGGACGCCTATCGCGCCCGGGTGCGACGGTGGATGTGATGGGCTGAACGGACAACGGCCCCGAAGCGCCAACGCCGCGCCCCGGGGCCATCGCCGTCGGGTCACCGCTGGATCACGCGTCCAGCCGCCCCAGGGCCTTGGCCAGAACCAGATAGACCTTGCCCAGGTCCGAGCCCACGAACAGCGCCGTCAGGATATCGGCCCGCGCCGTCTGCTGGGTCTGGTCCAGCAGGCTTTCGTAGTCGGTGATGAAGCTGGTCACGTAGCCCCGGAACTCCCGATCGGTCTCGAACGCCTCGCGCACCGCGCCGTGTTGCTTAACCGTCATCACCCGGGCCAGGTGGCGCAGGAACACCCCATGGTCGCCCTTCTGATACCGGCGCCAGAGTTCCTCGTCGCGCACCGGGTTGAAGATGCGGGCGATGTCCACGGCGGCGCTTTCCAGACGCTCGATCATGAAGCTGGCTTGATGGAGGAAGGTGGCCACCTCCGAGCGCTCCATCTCCAGGCGCAGGGCCTTGGCGCGCTCCTCGGCGGTGTCGGCGGCGGTCACCAGTCCCTGGGCCTGGCGCGCGAACTCGGCCCCGACCCGCTGGGTGGTCTCGGTGATCTTCTCACCGGTCAGACCCAAGGCGTTGACCTCCTGACGAATGGAGGCGACCGCGTTCTCCACCACCGGCACCAGGCCGTTGGCGCGCTCGTCGGCCTCCTCCAGGGACCCACCAAGGATGCTGGCCGCCCCGCGCACGGTCTCCGCCGCCTTGTCGGCCGCCGCCTGTATGCCCTCGGTGGACTGGCGCAGACGGTTGCCGGCGACGGTGGCCTGGGACAAGCCGCGCCCGGTGACCTCCTCGAACACGCGCGCCTGCTGTTCCAGGGCATCGCCCATTTCGCGGATGCGCCCCGTCGACCGCCCGGTGACCGATTCGACCGATGCCACATGCTCTTCCAGCGCGCCGGCCACGCTCTGGAGATGCCCGGTGGCCCGGTCGCTGGTGTCGCCCAGATCCTTGACCTTGGCATCCAGAAGCCGGGCCACGTCGCCGAACTGCTTGTCGGCTGTCTCGGTGGCCCGGGTGATGGCCAGATTGCGCGCCGCCAATGTCTGCTCCAGCCCTTCCAGGGCCTCGTGCACCTTGGTGACCACCTCGTGAAGGTGGTTGGTCTCGCCCTGCACGGCCTCCGAGGCGGCCCGTGTGTAGTCCAGGCTCCGCTGGCCGGCCTCTTCCAGGGTTTCGGCGTGTTTGATCAGGCCGGCCCCGACGCTCTCCAGGTCGGCGTTGACCTGCCGCGATACCCCTGACAATTCGCCCAGGCGCGCCCGCAAGGACTCCACCGTGTCCTGGATTCGCGCCGCCGCCGTGTTGGCCGCGTCGCCCAGGTGGCGAGCCTGCTGGGTCAGGCCGCTTTGCGCCAGTTCCACCTGGGTACCGATCAAGGTGGCGCCATCGTGCAGTTCCTGGGTTTGCGCGGCGATGGCCTCGCGGATGAAGCCGGCCTGGCGATTGGCCTCGGTGGTGTTGGCCTCCAGGCTTTCCACTTGCTCCTTGACCGCGCCGGCGGCGTCGCGGGCGCGCTGTTCGGCCCGCTGCACGGCCGTCGACAAGCCCCGCAGCGTCTCGTCGAGGGTTCCCGAGGCCCGTTCCAGCGTATCGGTGGCCGTGCTGGTGGCCACCGCCGCCTCCTGGCCCCGTTGGGCGACCACCAGGGAGGCATCGGACAGCTTGCCGGTGGCCTCGTCCACGCTGGCGTTCATGACCTGGATCCGCCGTGTGAAGACGCCTTCCATCTCCTTCAGGCGCGCCATGGACTGATCGGAGGCCCCCATGAGCGCGTCACTCTGACGGCCAATCGTATCCTCGATCACCTGGGCACGGCTCATCATGCGCTCAACCAGTTGATCGACCGTCTTGCTTTGCTGGCCCATGTCCTCGGTCACCTGGCGGCTGGTCTTCTCCCAGCGGCCGCGCAGGGCTTCCAGGGTGTCCTGCTGACCACGCAAATGTTCGTCCAGTTCTCCCAGCATCCCCGACAGGTCCTCGCCCATGGACCGCCCGTCCCGCACCGAACGGCCAATGGCCTCGTTGACGGCGGTCAGGCTGTTGCCCTGCTCGCGCGCCTGCTGACCGGCCAAGGTGAGTTCCTGGACGTGCTTGCGCAGGTTGTCGTCGAGCGCCCTGGTCTGCGTGACCAGTTTTTCGGCCGCGTCCGACAGCGTGGCGCTTTGCTTTTCCAGGGTATGGCCGGCGTCGCGGCCCCGCGACACGGCGCGGTCCGTCGCCTCCTCCAGGCCATAGACCTGGCTTTCCGCGTCACGGATCACCTGGGCGATGTCCTCGCGGAACTTCTCCGACAGCGCATTCAGGGCCACGACCTCGGTGCTCAAGCCGTCGCGCACCTGGCGGGCCTCGGCCAGCGCCTGGCGCGAGGCGTCGGTGAGCATGCGCGCCTGCTCGGTCAGCGAGCGCGCCACCTCGTTCATCTGCGTGCGCGCGGTGTCGGTGGGATAGGACAGCTTGCGCAACTGGTCGCGCAGAACCAGCGCCTCGCGGCCATAACGGCCGTCACGGGTGAGCACCGCCGCGACCGCCAACACCAGCGCCACCGGGAAGAACGCCCCGGCGGCGAAGCCCCCGAACTCGTGCGGCAGCAGCATGAACAGGTTGCCCCAGCCCACGCTCTGCTGAAAGTAAAGGGAGACGAAGGCCAGCCAGAACAGCGTGAAGCCAGCAGCCCCCCACCAAGGCCACTCGACAGGCCGGGGCACGGCCATCGGTGGATCGGGCGGCAAGGGCGGCAACGACGGCAGGGGCGGCGGCGAACCGTAATCGACCTCGGACCCCATGGACCAGGGTCCAGGCCGAACGACGCCCTCCTGGGCGGACGCGGACCGCGGCGCATGCGGCGATCCGGACTCAGCGCGCAACGACCTGTCGTCGGCCGGTCGCCCCGCGTCATCGAACCGCATGGGAGACAGCGCCTGAGGAGGCGCGGGCGGCTCATCATCGCCCACCTCGGCGTCGGCGCCATCGCGATGCCGGGCGGAGGGTTCCGTGGATCGCGCCACGTGGTCCCCGCCAAGGGGAGCACGGTCCAGGCGCGTGACTCGGCTGTTGCCGGCCGGGGACGCCGAAGCGCTCGCACCAGCCGGGTCGACCAGGGGTGCCGCGCCGTCATCGGTACCGTTCGGGCGTTCGGTTGCTCCGGTCTCGCCCGGGTCGGCACGCAACCGCGAAAGCCAGCTTGTGGTGGCCTCGCGTGTCGACCCCGACGCCGACGCTGGCCGCAAGCGCTGCGTGTCCCCGCTGGCCCCCCTGGAGCGGGTCAAGCCCTTCTGCGCACCCCACTGACGGAACGCCGTGCCGGGCGGGGTTTCGTCATCCGGATCGATCTCACGGGTAGCCATCGCGACTCGTCCCTGCTGACCAAGCGATTTTGTCAACAGGGTACTTCGATTGAGTCAGGATTCCAATACTTTATTAAGAAATCCTGAGTCTCGAGTCGAAAAAAAGGAGGTCCCCTCCCCTCTCGCCCCCCCTGAAAGGAGCGGTCACAGGCGCCGCTCGGCCACCACCTTTTGGTACAAGCCCCCGAAGTAAGTCTCCTTGCGCCACGTGAAGGCATCGGCCAGATCCTGGGACGCGTATGAGCGAATCTCGTGCTTACTCAGCGCGATGGCGTAGGGCTCCAACAACCGCCAGACAAGCGTCATGATGGGACGCAGGGGATGGGCCCAATGCGGGCCATGGTAATCCACGAACACCGTCTTGCCGCCGGGCCGGGTGGCGGCCAGCAGGCTGTCGACGATACGATGCTTGTAGTCCTCCGGGACCTCATGCAGCAGGAAGAAGCAACAGATCCCCTGGTAGTCCCGATCGCGCGGCTGGGCGGCATCGGCAAACCCGACGGAGGCGTTGGGAAAACTCGCCAGCTTGGCGCGGCACGCCTCCACCTGGTTGGCGGCCACATCGGTGACATGAAGGTGACCGTCCGGCTGCAGGCGTTCGGCCAGGCACGCGGAGAACGATCCGTAGACGCAGGCGGGCTGCAACACGCTCTGCCCCGGCTCGAACTCGGAAAAGCCCGCGCGCATCAGGCGGTTCATGTTGCCCCACAGGATGGCGGAAACCACCAGCGAGGTGTCCAGGTAACGGCTGTAGGCGGGGGTGAGATAGGCCCAGGTGTAGACCTTGCGCAGGTATTCCGGAATCTCGGGAACGCTCTGGACCGGCGTGGGACGGGATGCC
>JANQGN010000659.1 GCA_028277295.1 Rhodospira sp. | reverse complement strand
GGCGGTGGAGATCGCCTATTTCCTGGAGGCCACCCGGGCCACCGCCAAGGGACCCTATGACATCGCCCTGGTGGAGGGCTCCATCACCACCGAGCACGATCGCAAGCGCATCCGGACCGTGCGCCGCCAGGCCAAGATCCTGGTCACCATCGGCGCCTGCGCCACCAGCGGCGGCATCCAGGCGCTCAAGTCGCTGGCCGACACCGACGCCTATATCCGGGCTGTTTACGCCCACCCCCATTACATCCGCACCCTGGACACCAGCACCCCCATCGCCGACCACGTCCCGGTCGACTACGAGCTGCGTGGCTGCCCCATCGACCGCGGGCAGTTGCTCACCGTGCTCACGGCGCTGTTGCACGGCCGGCAACCGCGCCTGCCCAACTATTCCCAGTGCGTGGAGTGCAAGCGCGCCGGCACCATCTGCGTGACCGTGGCCAGCGGCACGCCCTGCCTGGGACCCGTTACCCAGGCTGGCTGCGGCAACCTGTGCCCGCGCGTGGGGCGAGGCTGTTATGGCTGCTTCGGCCCGGCCGAGGCCGCCAACACCGCCGCCCTGGCCGACCATGCGCGCCTGCCGCTGGACCAGGGCGGCGCCGGCCTGGACGGTCCCGCCACCCGCGACCTGTTCCACGGCTTCAATACCAACGCCCCGGGCTTCCGGGAGGAGGGCTTGCGTCATGGCTCATGAGAGCGCCGGTGCGGACGGCGGGACGCGTCGCCTGAAGGTGGAGAACCTGGCCCGGGTGGAGGGCGAGGGCGCGCTGTCGGTGCGCATCCAGGACGGCGTTCTCAAGGACGTGGCCTTCACCATCCACGAGCCACCGCGCTTCTTCGAGGCCCTGTTGCGCGGGCGGATGTACACCGACGCCCCGGACATCACCGCGCGCATCTGCGGAATCTGCCCCGTGGCCTACCTGCTGGGCGCCAGTCAGGCCATGGAGGCGGCGTTGGGTGTGCCGATCTGCGACGACATGCGCCGGCTGCGGCGTCTGGTCTATTGCGGCGAGTGGATCGAGAGCCACGTACTGCATGTGGCCATGCTGCACGCGCCGGACTTCCTGGGCTACCAGGACGCCATCCAGATGGCCGCCGACCACCCCCAGATCGTCGAGACCGCGTTGCGCCTCAAGAAACTGGGCAACCGCATCCTGGAGGTCGTCGGCGGCCGCGCGGTGCATCCGGTGAACCTGTGTGTCGGCGGGGTGTACCGATCGCCGGACCGCGACGACGTGCTGGCCCTGCGCGCGGAGCTGGACTGGGCCCTGGAGGCGGCGCGCGGGCTGGTCTCCGTCACGGCCGGGCTGACCGTCCCGCCCGTCGAGCGCGACTACCTGTTCGTCGCCCTGCATCACCCGGACGACTACGCCATCACCGAAGGAACCCTTGTCTCCAGCGACGGCCTGGATGTGCCGGTATCCGCCTTCCACGACCACTTCAGCGAGGACCACCAGAAGAACAGCAATGCCCTGGTGGGCGCAACACGGGACGGGCGGACCTATCACGTGGGGCCACTGGCCCGCTACGCCCTGAACTTCGACCAGTTCAACCCGGAGGTTCACGAGGCCGCCCGCGCCGCCGGCCTGCCCCGCGTGGTACGTAACCCGTTCCAGAGCATCGTGGTGCGCGCCCTGGAGACCCTTCAGGCCATCATCGACGCCCGCGCCCTGGTCGAGGGCTATGTCCCCCCCGACCCGCCGTGCCCCGAGATCACCCCCGGCGCCGGGATCGGACACGGGTGCACCGAGGCGCCGCGTGGCCTGTGTCATCACACCTACGAGCTGGACGATCGGGGCCGCATCCTTCACGCCTGCATCGTGCCGCCCACGGCGCAGAACCAGCGCGCCATCGGCGAGGATCTGCGGGACGTCGTCGCCGCCCATATGAACGAGCCGGACGAGCGGCTGCAATGGGTCTGCGAACAGGCCATCCGCAACTATGATCCCTGCATCTCCTGCGCGACGCACTTTCTGAAGCTGGATGTGGTGCGGACGTGAGCACTGTGCATTATACTGATCAAGCAGCACTTTTTTAGTGCTAATACTTTGATTCACAGTTGCTCTTGATAGGTTCTTTCACTATGATAAATGCAATCAAGCAACTAAATTTATTTGTAGTTGATAACAAAAATAAGGTGGATTTGCACTTGCAGTACATGTTATTTCTCTCTTTTGTTTTTTTTGTTTTTGTCTTTAACAGCGAGTCAAGTATACTTTACAAGATAAATTTAGCCCTCCTCTTTATATCTGTTATTTTGAACTTGACGTTCAGGTTTTTCTATATCAAGTCAGAAACTGACAGAAAACAGCCCGAATCACAGATTTCTTCGGCTGAACGAGATTTTGGTGCTCAAGTTTCTTCTCTTGAACGGCAGTTTAGAAAAACAGCAAGCGAAACTTTGAATTCATACTTGGACCAATTCGCGCATGACATCGAAGGCCGCATCGAAACTCAGCTTGGGGAACGTATCGACCGCCAAATTGAAGATGGTGTTCTGCAAAAGATCTCACACTCTCTCGCCCAGAGAGCCACGGATTACGCATGGAGACATGCTCTAAAGCAAAATACCTCTGACCGTTATAATATTGCACGCAACAGAATTGACGAGCTAGCACAAAAAGCAGAGCGATCAGCGACATTCTTTCGATGGATGGGTGTCATTCTGGCTCTGGCCGGTTTTGGAATCGCCGTCGCGAAATGGGTTCATTATTGGAATAGCGGACTTCTTGACCAGCCCTTGGACAATACCCCGCTGTGGGCGCATCTGGCGGCAACTGGGACCGTCGTGATCTTATCTGAGGTCTTGGCACTCATCATGTTCCGCTACCATTCCCGGTCACTGGAGCAGATGCGCAGTTTCGCCAATGAAGTCAGCACCCTCAACCTGCGCTTCGCGGCGGCGCTGATGGTGGTCGAGATCGGATCCAAGAAGGACGTGATGACCCTGGCGCAGGAACTCGGCCGTGTTGAACGGAACTTCGTGCTCAAGAAAGGCGAACACACCCTGGAAACACTGCAGAGCGCGGGCGAAGATGCACTGGTCACGGCCCTGATGGACCGCTTGCCTACAGCGATTGCCGACCGGATTAAGAAACCGAACGATCAAGGATCGTCAGGGAGCCCCTGACCATCGCAAACAGGGAGGTCACCATGGGACAAATCTATGCCGACCTGCACCTGACCAACATGCTGCGCGGTCTGTCGGTGGACATCACCGCGCTGGTGGACACCGGCGCCCGGTATTTGTGCGTTCCGGAAGCCGTGGCCGTGCAGTTGGGCTTCGACCCGGAGGAATGTACGACCAAGACGGTCACGCTTGCCGACGGCCACCAGCGCCTGGTGCCCTGGATTGCGCCCATCATGATCGCTTTCGCCAACCGCACGTACGCCACCGAGGCGCTGGTGCTGGGCGACGAGCCGTTGATGGGCGTGCTGCCCATCGAGGCCATGGACCTTGTGGTGGACGCGCGCAAACAGGTCATCACGGTCAACCCGGCCCATCCCAACGAAGCCGTGTACAAGGCCAAGTAGCCGCCTCACACGGCGTTCGCCGCCGCCCGCGCCCGCGCCAGCAGGCCCTCGCCGGAAACATCGGCTCCGGCGTCTCGATCGGCTTCCTCCAGGGTCGTCAGGCCCATCGTCAGGCGTGCCCCGGGCGCCAGCGCCGCCAGGCGGCCGCGCAGCGGGTCCAGGAACGCCCGCCCCTCGTCCAGGGGCGTGAACGGCAGGATCACCGCCAGGCCGTCCGCTGGCCCGCGCCCCAGCCTGTCGGACGGGCGCAACGTTTCCCGAAGCAGACGCACAAGGTCCTCCTCACGGTGACCCGAGCCAACGCCAACCTCGGCCATCCACGCCATCGTCAACGGCATCCTCAGCCTGCGCGCCCGCGCCATCAACCCGGCCAGCGCGTCGGCCAGCGCCACCGCCGTCAACACAGGCCCAGCGCCCTCCAGACGCCCCCGGCCGCGCCGCTCGCGCGCCCGCTTGGCCTGAGCGCGCACGGTGGCCGCGAACGGAATGGGGTCTAGCGGGCCTGTCAACAGCACGTCGGCGCGGTCCGCCAGGTCCCCCACCACCGCGTCCATCGGCGACGTGGACAGCACCAGCACCAGGCGGCTCCCCTCGAACACCGGATCCCGGCGCATCGCACCGGCCAGGTCACGGACGGCCGGGGCCCCGGATGGAGCACCCCGATCCGTCAAGACCACCACATCCACGCCGTCCGGCCCTGTTGGGGCGGCGACCTCCTTCCACAGCGCATCCGGTGTGTCGGCCACCTCCGCGAGCAAGCCGGCCCCATCCAACACATGCCGCGTCATTGTCGCCAGCACCGGATCCGTATCCAGGATCAGGACCCGAGGCATGTCCTCCCGGGCGGCGGCGCACAAGGTAGCGTGCCGGTCCAACAACCACTCGGCCGAGACCGGCGCGGCCAGAACGCCAGCCGCCCCGACCGCCGCCATCTCGGCCCGCACCCGTACCGAAGGCTGCCGGGCCGCCAGCAGCCAGGGCACACCTCCCCAAACACCGCGTGGCCCGGTCAACCGGGACACCACGGCCGGTGCCCCCGGCAGCGCGTCCAGATCGACCAGGATCAGGGTCGGCACCGGGACGCGGGGGTTACGGGCGGCGGCCGCCTCGATGGCGTCCCCATCGGGCAGCGCCCGCACCGACCACCCATAACCCACCAGGCGTTCCATCAGTTCAGGCCAGGCGTCCGAGTCGGCGGCCCCCATCACAAAAGCACGGCGCTCGGACGGCGCCACGACGCCCGGGGTGGCGTCGACACTCTCCTGCGCCGCCGTCAGCAGGGTGGACGCGTCCACGCAGAGCGCGTCGACCTGACACCGCAACCGGTCCAGCAGCAGGTCGGCCTGATCCAGAAACAGCGCGGCGCCGCGCGCGCGGGATTCCCCTGGGGCCGCCTCTTCGGGGTCCTCGTTCGGCGCCTCCCGATCCAGCCGCGCCTTGAGCAGCACCTCCAGCACCGCCGCCCCCTGGCCCAGCGCCGGGAAGCCCATGGACCCGGCCGACCCCGCCAGCTTGTGCGCGCTGGACATGGCATCAGCCAGGGCCGCGCCATCCGTGCCATCAGTGGCCCGCAAACGCGCCATCGCGGTCGCCAGCGACGTTACCCGAGCGCGCGCGCTGGCGGGATACTCGGCCACGGTGCTCCTTAGACGGACGCGCACCGTCTCAGGGTCGGTTTGAACCGGGGCGATCATCCCTTGAACCACCTCCTCCGCGCCCGCTTCGTCTCGCTCTGTTTCCAACCATCCCAAAGCGCATGAAGCGACACTGCAAGCGTCATGGGGTCAAACGGCTTGGCCAGGACACCGATCACGCTGGGCTCCGTCGCCGCCGCCTGCCTGGCTCGCTCCGGGCTTCCGGTGAGAAAAACGACAGGCGGCGGCGGTGTCCATGGCGCGTCGGGCCCGCTCATGGACGCGGCCAACGCCACGCCGTCCATGTCTGGCAAGGCGAGGTCCAACAGCACCATATCGGCCTGATAAGACTTCAATTTACGCAGCGCCTCGGTGCCGGTGGCACAGGTCAGCACCTCCATGCCACCCAGGTCCACGAGGGCTAGCTCAACGATCGACCTGACGTCCCGGTCATCCTCGACGAGGAGAATGCGTCGCGGCCCATCATCGTTCGGGGTGGACGCCATCATGGACCGCGCCTCCATCGCCATGGCACCAAACCGCCCACGGCCCAGCCGACGGCGCGCCGTGCCCGCACGCCGAAGGCTGGTGAACCGCGCCTTCGTAACGTCTTAGTATGTAGGACCACCCGGTTGACACGCAAGCGATGGCAGACTCAGTTTCCGTGCGCAGCCGTCATTGGCCAAGGATCGCGTCGATCTCGTCCTGATGGAGGGTGCTGTCGGCGCCATGAATGATTGCGCTGGCAGCGTCCATCAGCCTTTGAAGGGCGCGGCTCGCCGATTGTGCCTGGAGGCGCACCACCTCGAGGTTGCCCTCGGCGAGCGCCGTCTCCATGCGCGTCACCGACGCCAGGGCCAGCGCGTTCATCCGCTCAATGGTTTCGTCGAACGGACGGCGATAGCGTGCCGGGCAATGGTCGTAGGCCTCGATGGCCAAGTCCTTGTCGCGAAACGCGCTGTCCGCGAAGTGAGCCGGATAGCTCTTGGGGTGCCACGCCTTACACTCCTCGACCAGATCCGGCATGTCCGGCACCATGTCGAGGAGCATCACAATCTCGTTGAAATGATTGAGATAATCGGTGGCGAGCAGAGTCTCTGGATTGATGTTTGTCCCGTCGGCCCGAGCCTTGAATGTCTCGTAGAGGGGCGGGTCCCCGTCGTCCGACGATACGGCACCCGGCGGCGAGGACGACGGACGGTCGACGGCCGACTGACTCATGGGGCACTCCAGCACATCCTGTATGGCTCGCTACATGGCTTGGCGCGCGGGACCGCCTCCGTAAACCACTCCAGCCCGACAGGACGTTTCTCGTGGCGCCCCCGAGTCCGGCGAGACCAGGGAGCGACCGGACACGCGGCGACGCGTAACGCAACCCTGTGACAAGGTATCATATCACTTCAAGCGGAACGGAGGAAACACGCCGAACATCAAGCGGGGCTCCGGAAGCGGAGAGGCGATCGCTTCTGACGCGCTATCCGAGAGGATCGGGACCGTCGATGGCGTTCGTTCAGGGGCTCCGTGCTGTCGGAGCTACACCTCTAATAATTGAGGTATACCATCGCAACGGTCTTTTGAGGGCAAACAGGGCTCCCTCGGAGCAAAGACCCCTGGCGGATCGCTCATCCGCGTTCGGAGCCCTGAAACGTCGAGGTCCCGACCGCCGCCGCTCCTCGGACCTCCATCTCATGAAAGACTGTTGGCGCCTGCGATAGCCTTGCCAAGGGACTGGGCTGGGTTCGGTGAGAATATGCCGCTCCGACGCCGATGGAGCGGACGCGCCCCGCCTTCCCCTTCCAATCCGCCCCCCACCGGATCCCCCGACGAGGGACGGTGTTCCGTTGGTGGTCTCCGCCTCTCCCCGCTGTTCCCTGCCGATCCATTTTTTTTCTTCTCTGCCCTCTTCCCAAGCGCCGCGCGGCCATGCTAGAGAAGGCGCCCTCGTTGGGAGGGTGTTTGAGGCCCATCCGGGTTTCATGGCCCGGCCAGGCGTCGCCCATCGGACCCGGACCCGTAAGGGGGCGTGGGACCATGGGCATCACTCAGACACCCACGTCCAATGAGACCAGGCGCGATATCCCTGCTGGGGGATAGTTTAACGGTAGAACAGCGGACTCTGACTCCGTCAGTCCTGGTTCGAATCCAGGTCCCCCAGCCATCCAGAACCCCTTGAAATCCTTGGCGATTTCGAGGGGTTTTTTGTTTGCGGAAATGGACTCAGCGGGGCCGTTTGGGAGTCCGTTTGGGAAAATCTGTTCCCGTTCTGGCCTTCTTTAGGGCCTCCAGACGGGTCAAGAATGCAT
>JANQGN010000645.1 GCA_028277295.1 Rhodospira sp. | reverse complement strand
GTCAAATATCCAGGTTCACCACGTTCAGGGCATTTTCCTGGATGAAGTCGCGCCGGGGCTCCACCAGGTCGCCCATCAGCCGCGAGAAGATGCCCTCGGCCTCGTCGGCCTGGCTGACCCGCACCTGCAACAGCGAGCGGGCGTTGGGGTCCAGCGTGGTTTCCCAAAGCTGCTCCGGGTTCATCTCCCCCAGGCCCTTGTAACGTGACAGCGCCACGCCGCGCCGGCCGGCCTCCATGACCGCGTCGGCCAGGCCCACCGGGCCATGGATGGTCATCGGCTGGTCGCGAACGGTCAGGGTCGCGGGATGGCCGTAATGGGCCGTCAGGTGATCCGCCTGGCTGTGCAGGTAGAGCGCCTCGGCGCTGTGTAGCAGCGTGGCGTCGACCCGGTGGCGCTCGGTCACGCCCCGCAGGGTGCGCGTGAAGCGCAGGCCGCCATCGCCCGGACGCACCTCGCCGCGCCAGCCGCGCTCGGCCTCCGGCTCCAGCGCATCCAGGCGCGCGGCCACCTGGGCGGCGCGCTCGGCCGCGCGCGCCGGGTCGGCCAGCACCTCCGGGTCAAAGGCATCGGCCACCGCCAGCTGCTCCAGAACGAAGGGCGGCACGCGCCGGCCCATGCTGGCCACCGAATGGCGGATCAGCCGCGCTTGCTCGGCCAGCGCCCGCAGGTCCTCGCCGGCCAGGGTCGTGCCGTCGGCCAGGGTCAGACGCAGGTCGCCGAGCGCGCAGTCGATCAGGTGCCGCTCCATGGCCCGGTCGTCCTTGAGGTAGACCTCGGACTGCCCGCGTTTGGCCCGGTACAACGGCGGCTGGGCGATGTACAGGTAGCCCTTCTCGATGATCTGGGGCATCTGCCGGAAGAAGAAGGTGAGCAGAAGGGTGCGGATGTGGCTGCCGTCCACGTCCGCATCGGTCATGATGATGATCTTGTGATAGCGGATCCGGGAGATGTCGAAGTTGTCGGCACCGATGCCCGTGCCCAGGGCGGCGATCAGCGTGCCGATTTCCGCCGACGACAGCATCTTGTCCAGGCGCGCCCGTTCCACGTTCAGGATCTTGCCCTTCAGTGGCAGGATGGCCTGGAAGGCACGATCGCGTCCCTGCTTGGCGGAGCCGCCGGCGCTGTCGCCCTCGACGATGAACAGTTCCGATTGCGCCGGATCGCGGTTCTGACAGTCGGCCAGCTTGCCCGGCAGGCTGGAACTCTCAAGCGTGTTCCGGCGCGTGATGTCGCGCGCGCGACGGGCCGCCTCGCGGGCGGCCGCGGCCTGAACACACTTTCGAATGATCTCCCGCCCTTCGGCCGGGTGTTCCTCCAGCCACTGGCTCAGGCGATCGCTGGTCACGCTCTCGACCACCGGGCGGACCTCGGAGGAAACCAGCTTGTCCTTGGTCTGGCTGGAGAACTTGGGGTCCGGCACCTTCACCGACAGAACGCAGGTCAGGCCCTCGCGCATGTCGTCGCCGGTGGGGCTGACCTTCTCCTTCTTGAGCAGGCCGGACTCCTGGGCGTAGTGGTTCAGCGTCCGCGTCAACGCCCCGCGAAAGCCGGCCAGGTGGGTGCCACCGTCCCGTTGCGGGATGTTGTTGGTGAAGCACAGCATGGTTTCGTGGTAGCTGTCGGTCCACTCCATGGCCAGTTCCACGACGATGCCGTCGCGCTCGCCGCGAATGCTGACCGGCGGCGTATGCAGCGGGGTCTTGGACTGGTCCAGGTAGCGGACGAAGGCCTCGATCCCGCCGTCATAGTGCATGTCCACCGCCACCGGCTCGGCGGAGCGGGCGTCGATCAGGGTCAGCGAGACGCCCGAGTTCAGGAAGGCCAGCTCCCGCAAGCGGTGTTCCAGGGTCTTGGCGTCATAGACGGTGTTGGAGAACATGTCGGCCGAGGCCTTGAACGTGATCTCCGTGCCGGTGCGGTCGCCGCTGGGGCCGACCACGGCCAGGGGCGCCTCGGCGGCGCCGTCGCGGAAGCGCATGCGGTGTTCCTGGCCGTCGCGCCAGATGCGCAGGTCCAGCCACTCCGACAAGGCGTTGACCACCGACACGCCGACGCCATGCAGGCCTCCGGAGACCTTGTAGCTGTCCTGGTCGAATTTCCCGCCGGCGTGCAGCTGAGTCATGATGACCTCGGCCGCCGAAATGCCCTCGCCCCTGTGCATGTCCACCGGGATGCCGCGACCGTTGTCGCGCACGGTGACCGAGCCGTCGCCGTTGAGAATCACCTCGGTGCGGTCGCAGTGGCCGGCCAGCGCCTCGTCGATGGCGTTGTCCACCACTTCGTAGACCATGTGATGCAGGCCAGAGCCGTCGTCGGTATCGCCGATGTACATGCCGGGGCGCGTCCGAACCGCCTCCAGCCCCTTCAAAACCCGGATCGACTCGGCGTCGTAAGCCTGCTGCGCCATGCTTGGTCCCACACTTTGCCAAAGACCACGCGGGCCGAAAAACCCTTGTGGAAGAGATGGATGAGGTCCGCCGTCGCCGCCCCTCGGGCGGTTCGGCGCGCGGCGGATCCGATCCCTCAGTCTATCAGGTTCCCGCCGACGAGACGGAGAATTTGCGCCGTATCCTCGAAATCCGAGAACAGCGCCGCGTCGGTGCCGGTCAACCACGCCTGCGCCCCCAGGGCGGCCAGGGCCTCGGCCAGCGCGGCGCGGCGGGTGGCGTCCAAATGCGCCGCCACCTCGTCCAGCAGCAGCAACGGTGGCCGCCCCCGCGCCGCCGTCGCGACGCGCGCCTGGGTCAGGATCAGGGCGATCAGCACCGCCTTCTGCTCCCCCGTGGAACACAGCGCCGCCGGCAGGTCACGCCCGGCGTGACAGACCAGCAGGTCGGCGCGATGCGGGCCAACGGCGGCGCCGCCCGTCTCGCCGTCGGCCCGTCGGCCGGCCGCCAGGGCCGCGCGCAGGCGATCTTCGGCGGCCAGCGCCGGCATCTCGCCCAGCCAGCCCTCCACCGCCCCCTCCAGTGCCACAGTGGCGCGCGGAAAGGGACCGTCGGCCTCCGCCAACACCGCCGCCAACCGCGCCACCAGGTCCCGCCGGGCCGCCGCCACCGCCACCCCATGGCGGGCCAGGGTATCTTCGAGGGCGTCCAGCCACGACGCCGCGCGCCCTTCCCCCCGACCGTCCCGCAACAGCCGCGCCCGCTCCCGCAGGGCATGGGCATAGGCGGCGGCGCGGCCGGCGTGGTCCGGGTCCAGGGTGGTCACCAGGCGGTCCAGGAACCGCCGCCGCTCGCTGGCGCCGTCGCGGAACAGGCCGTCCATGGCCGGGGTCAGCCACAGGGCGTTGACATGAGCCCCCAGGGCCGCCTGTCCACGCACGGTTTCACCATTGATCCGTGTCACCCGGCGTTCCGGGGCGCCCGCCGCACCGACCGGCTCCAGGCCGCTGCCCAGCGTGATCGGTCCGCCCGGTCCGCCATCCACCGTGGCCGCCACCGCCCAGGCGCCCGCCCGCCCATCGGCGGAGACGGCGCCATGGCGCGTGATCTCCCCCAGCCGCGCGCCCCTCAGGCCGCGCCCGGGCGTGAGCAACGACAGCGCCTCCAGGACGTTGGTCTTGCCGGCTCCATTGGGTCCGGTGAGCACCACGGATGCCGGCGCCACCTCCAGACGCAGCCGCGCATAACACCGGAAGTCGGTCACCGTCAGGCGGGTGACCGCCGATGCGCTCACCGGACCATGCGCGATCCGGAGGGCGGCGGCGGCGTCGGCGAGGATCGGGGGCGCGCCCGGTCCAGCCATTACACTCTCATGGGCATGAGAACGTAGATCGCCGAGCCATCGGCCACGTCGCGAATCACGGTGGGCGCCGAGGCGTCGGCCATCACCAGGCGCACGGCGTCGCCCTCCACCTGACCCAGGATGTCCAGCAGATAGCGGCTGTTGAAGCCGATCTCCAACGGGGTGGCGTCGAAGCTGGCCTCGATCTCCTCCACCGCGTTGCCCGCGTCGGGACTGTTTGCGGACAGGGTGATCTGGCCCTTCTCCAGCGTCACCTTCACGGCGCGCGATTTCTCGGTGGAGATGGCCGACACCCGATCCACGGCCCGGCCCAGGGTCTCGCTGTCCACCTCCAGAATCTTGTCGTTGGCGGTGGGGATCACCCGCTCGTAGTCGGGAAAGGTGCCGTCGATCAGCTTGGAGACCAACACCAGGTCGTCAAAGGCGAAGCGAATTTTGGACTCCGACAGCGACACGGTCACGTCCATGCCGGTTTCGTCCACCAGCTTGCGCAGTTCGGCCACCGTCTTGCGCGGCACGATAATCCCCGGCATGCCGGCCGCGCCCTCGGGCAAGGGCACCTCGCACCGTGCCAGGCGATGGCCATCGGTGGCCACCGCGCGCAGCACCGGCACGCCATCGCTGGTGGTGGCATGCAGGTGGATGCCGTTCAGGTAATAGCGCGTCTCCTCGGTGGAGATGGCGAAGCGGGTGCGGTCGATCATGCCGCGCAGGTCGGCGGCGGTGATGGAGAAGGTGTGCGTATAGTCGCTGGCCGACATGGCCGGGAACTCCTCCACCGGCAGGCAGGCCAGGTTAAAGCGCGACCGCCCCGAGCGGAGCGCCATGTGATGGGCCTCGCCGTCCACGCTCAGGCTCACCTGGGCCCCGTCGGGCAGCTTGCGCACGATGTCGTACAGCGTGTGCGCCGGCACGGTGGTCGACCCTGTGGTGGCCACGTCGCCCCCGACCGTCTCCATGATCTCCAGGTCCATGTCGGTGGCATTCAGACCCAGCGTGCCATCGCGCGCGTCCAGGCGGACGTTGGACAGGATGGGGATGGTGGTGCGCCGTTCCACGACGCTCTGGATGTGGCCCAGGGACTTCAGCAGGGCGGAACGCTCGATGGTCAGCTGCATGGCCAGGTCGCTTGAAGGAACGGGAC
>JANQGN010000406.1 GCA_028277295.1 Rhodospira sp. | reverse complement strand
TTCCAGAATCAATACGGTATGTTCGAAGGTCTCCGGAATTCATTCAGCGATTGGCGTGAGGCCAACGTTCACTATGCATTGCACTGCTCGGAGACCGTGAGGCATGAAGTCGAGCGGTGCTTTTCCTTTGATGACAGCGCCGTTGTACGATGCGTCATCGATACCGATGTGTTCCGGCCCTTGCCAAAGAAGCCGTGCATAGTGGCCATGCCCAGGAAGCGCGCCATAAGCGACCTTACGATGATCCGGCGGGCCTTCGTCCGCATCTGGCCGCGGTACGCGCAGGTGCCCTGGATCGGACTGGTGAATCGCAGCGAGGCCGACGTCGCCCGGAACTTGGGCATGTCCGCCGTGTTCCTGTCCTTGAGCTATCGAGAAGGGCTCGGGCTGCCGCCCCTGGAAGCCATGAGCTGCGGGTGTCTGGTCGCCGGGTTCACGGGTCTGGGCGGGCGCGAGTATGCCACCCGCGACAACGGATTCTGGGTGCGCGAGGATGACCTGTTCGGTGCGGCGGAAGCGGTCGGCCAGGCGTTGCACACGGCGGTGACCGATCCGGGTCGGGCACACGCCATGCAAGCCTCCGGGCATAAGACGGTCGGCCGCTACAACCAGGCGGGCATGGAAGACGATCTGCGCGCATTCTGGACCCGGATGGTGGGACCGCCGGAGGCGCACCCCTTGCCGCCCGTGCCAGAGTCGCATGCGAAGCCAAGGGTGGCCGGTGACGACATGCGCACCTGAGTCACCGCCCGGCGCGCTTATCCCTCCGCTGGCTCGACGGGGGATGTCTCCACGCCGCCATTCAGGGCGGCGTTCGCCAGCGCCTCGGCATGGGCCGACTCGTAAAAGGACTCCAGCGCGCGGACGACGCCGACATCATTGTAAAGAATGTGTCGCCGCGACGTGATGGTATCCCTAATCGTGCGCCGCCACTCGGGATCCCGGCCCAGGCGCACGGCGATGTCCACATAGGACCGAAGGTCCCGTGCGACCAGCTCCGTCATTTTCATCATGCGCAGCATGGCATAGGTGTGCCGGCCGCGCATGAATCGGGACGGCAGGGTTACTGGAGGCAGCGCGCGGGAAAGGGCCTCCAGGGTGGTGTTGCCGCCGGACCAGCCGATGGAATCGAGGAACACATCACACGCCCGATGCAGGCACAGGAAGTCGCGCCAGGGCTGCCACGGCAGGAAAATCAGGTGCGGGTCCGGATCGACCCCGGCCTGCCGGAACGCCCGCTCCAGACGGGCCCTGAAGGCGTCGTTCACGGCGGTCAGGACTTTGTGCTCGATGAACACGAACCGCGCGGCGGGCACCCCCCGCGCGATCGCCGGGAACACCGAGTCATACTGTGGCAGGTATTTTTGCTGGGCCTGGCAACAAAGATAGAGAACGCCGTCTTCCGGCAATCCCAGCGCCGCGCGGCCCTTGGCATCGTGCGGATCAGGGGGTGTGTAGGCCACCGACAGGCGCGGGAGCCGGTGCAGCCGCTCTGAGTAAAGGGTTTCGCCGTCGGGAGCCTCCATCAGGTCGCTGGTCAGAAACCAGTCCATGGTGGGCAAGCCGGTGGTGACCGGATGTCCCCAGGAAACGCATTGAATGGGGGCCAGCGGCAACGAGGCCAGCATGAAGGATCGCGGTTCCATGCCCAGGTCCGGGTATACCAGGATATCAAGATCGTCGGCGCGCAGGGCGCGGGCCGCGTCCTCGAAGGACAGGGCGCAGAGATCCCGCTCCTCCTCGGCATGGCGCAGGATGACGTCGCTGCCGTCGTCGCGGCC
>JANQGN010000622.1 GCA_028277295.1 Rhodospira sp. | reverse complement strand
TCGGCGGCATGATTCATCACCATTTCGAGCCATTGCTCGGCGTGCTTGCGGTCCGTGATGTCGATGAGCACGCCGTCCCAGACGACGGTGCCATCCGGGCGCCGCGTGGGGATGCTGGTGCCCGACAGCCAGCGCACCTCGCCGTTGCGGGCGATGGCGCGGAAATCCTCGACACAGGGCTCGCCGCTGCGTGCGGACAGGCGCACGCGTTCCAGATAGGCGTCGCGGTCGGCCCAATGAACCACATCGAGGCAGCCGTCCCTGGCGACGCTCAGGGTGTCGGGGGAATGGCCGAGGTACGTCGTCGTGGAGGCCGACAGGTGCGGATAGGACAAGCTTCCGTCCGCGTGCAGGACGCGGCGGAACACAATGCCTGGAATCGTCTGAATCAGGGTCTCCAGCCGACGACTCGTCTTGATCGAAGACGCGTCACCCTGGCCCGAGACTCCTTCTAAGTCCTCGGCGCGTTTGGTGGAGATATCGCGGGGTTGCGCGGTCTGCTCGTTCCCGTCCGTCATGGTAATCCTGGCTGTATCCTCGCTGAAAATCCGGTTATTGTTTCATTCCGGAGAGTGTACAAACCAGCCCGTCAACCTGAGCGTCCTCGTGAACTGTCGGCGGGTCTGCTTCGGCTCGGGCCAAGGACGCAAATGACTCATCGGTGACACCGATCGACCAAACTACAGTTTACCACAAACCGCGTCATCCTGGCGTGGGCCAATTTTCGGTTCCCATCGCTGTGGTGCTCGTCCCGCGGTTTCAATCGCTCGTTCCTCATCTCGCGCTGGCCTCGGGGCTCGGCCCGGCTCGTTGCAGTCGGGCGAAGGCGCCGGCGCGCATCACCAAATCGTCGTGATGCCCTTGCTCGATGATGCGACCGGCCTCCACCACACAAATGCGATCGGCATCGACGATTGTGGAGAGCCGATGCGCCACGACAAGCGTTGTGCGCCCGCGGCTGAGCGCCGCCAGGGCTGTCTGAACGCGCCGTTCGGTGGCGGTGTCCAGGGCCGAGGTTGGCTCATCCAACAGCAGCACGGGGGCATCTTTGAGGATGGCCCGGGCGATGGCCAGGCGCTGGCGTTCGCCGCCGGACAGGCGGCCGCCCACTTCGCCGACCGGGGTGTCCAGCCCGCGGGGCAGTCTGGTGATCAGGTCTTCCAGGTCGGCGGCGCGGGCGGCGGCCTCGATATCGGCGCGGCTGGCGCCTGGACGACCGAAGGCGATGTTGCCGCCGATGGTGTCGTCAAAAAGGAAGGGTTCCTGCGTGACCAGGGCGACGCGGGCGCGCAGCGACGCCAGCGTCAGGTCGCGCACGTCGTGACCATCGACTCGCACCGAACCGGCGTCCACGTCCAGGAACCGGGGAATGAGGTTGAGCAGCGTCGATTTGCCGGCCCCCGATGCGCCGACAAGGGCGACCATTTCACCTGGGGCCACGTCCAGGTCGATGCCGCGTAGCACCGGAACGCCCGGCACGTGCGAGAAGTGCACGCCGCGCAGGCTGAGCCGTCCCGGACCTTGGGGGAGGATCAGGGCTCCCGGGCGCTCCGCCAGGTCTGGCGGGGTGTCCATGAGAGCGAACAGGCGTTCGGTCGCGGCCAGCCCCTCCTGCAGGATGGAGTAAAGATTGGCCAGGCGCTTGGCCGGCTGATAGGCCATCAACAGGGCCGCCAGCAACGAGGTCAGCGAGCCGGCGTCGCTGCCGCCGCTCAGAATGCGATGGCCGCCCATGACCAGCGCGACGCCAAGGGCCAGGCCGGTGGCGAGTTCCATGATTGGCGTCACCAACGTGCGGGCGCGTTCGCCGCTGACCTGGCGTTGGAAGATCCGGTCGATCACGGTGGCAACCCGGCCATAGACGTGGTCGCCGCGGCCGTCCACGCGGATCACCCGCAAGCCTCGCAGGGACTGATACAAAAGCGCGTTCAGGCGGCCGGTCTCTTCCTGGGCGTGACGGGCACGGGTGCGCACCTTCCGCGCCAAACGGCGCACCGGCACCACCGCCAGCGGTGCTCCCAGGAACGCGATCAACGCCAGCACCCAGTCTTGGTACACGACCAGCGCCGCGAGCGCCGCCAGGGTCACCAGGTCGCGGCCCAGGCCGGTCACGGCATTGGCGACGGCGAAGCGCATGCGGTGAATGTCGAGGGTAAAGCGGTTCACCAGTTCGCCGGTGGTATGGGCCTGGAAAAAACGGAGTTCCATGGCCGCCACCTTGGCGTAGAGGCGGTCCCGGGCCTCGGCGAGGATGGCGAAGCCGATCCGCGCCACCAGCAGGGTCTGCCCGTAGTTGCCGGCCGCCCGCACCAGGAAGGCCACCAGGATGGCGCCGCTCACCCACCATAACGCGTCGGGATCGCGGCCGAGGAAGACCTGGTTGATGGCAGGCTCCAGCAGCCAAGCGGTGCCGGCGGTGGCCAGCGCCATGGCCAGCATGCAGGCCACCGCCAACACCAGGGTGCGGCGATGCGGCGCCAGGTACTCGCGCATCAGGCGGCGCATCAAGGGCATCGTGCCGGTGGCGCGCCAGAGGGACGAGACGGCATGGCCGGGGGCGTCTTCGCCGTCGAGGGGGCGGGTGGGGGTCAGTGTTTGCGACATGGTCCGTGAGTCTCAGGCAAGGCGGGCAGGCAGGCCAAGCGTCGCCGCGCCGTCGTCCGACAGGGCAAGCAGGTGCGCGGGGCAGTCGGCGCAGTCACTGCTGCCGAAACCCGGCACGGGAACCTGGGCTGGCGGTGTTCCCGCCAGCAGCGCGGCCACCGGCGCGCATTCTACGCCACCAGGATGAATGCGTGCGAGGCGCGTTGTGGCAACCGCCGTGATCCAGTCCACGTGCCATCGCCGCGGCTTGTCGACGCGCAGATGACGGCACACACGGGCGCGCAGGCCGCCGGGGCCACGGGCGCTTCCCGCATACACGTACCAGCCGGGTGGCAATGGCGGTAGCCCGGCAAAGCGCGGTGGCACCGGCGCCGGCGCCGTCAACCGCAAGGCCAGCAGATAGGCTCCGGGGACGGCCGGCAGTCTGGCCGCCGTCGCCGCGTCCACCCAGCCGCCCGCCGCCGGGCTGTCCGGGTCCGGTTCGGGTGTCGTCGTCATGCGCGCGGATCCGCCAGATGAGGGCGCCGCCTGGTGGCCGCCGCGCGAACGGCACACCAACGTGGATCGGCGCGGACGTCCGGGGCGCGGGTGACGAGCGCCAGCGTGGTGCGGCCACCCGTCATCGGGGCGTCATACATCAGTCCTTTCCCTGGCCAGGACTGGAGGCAAAAGTGGATCGTTGGGATGCCGCGTCCGCGTCGGATGGATCCTTGTCGGAGGAAGCGGCGTCGGCGATCCCCGTGAGCTCGGACGGCGCGGTGCTCGTCCCAGGGACCGCCCGGCTCGCCGGGAAGCGGAGCGTCACCGTCGTGCCCTCGCCGGACCGACTGATGATCTCCAGGGTGCCGCCATGGGCCTCCATCAGCGCCCGGCACAGCGGCAGCCCCAGTCCGGTGCCCCCCTCGTGCCGGGTGAAAACGCTTTCCACCTGACCGAAGTTGGACAGGGCAACCTGAATGTCCTGGGCGCTCATGCCAATGCCGTTGTCGCTGACCGAGAGCAGGAGGTGGCCGGACCGCGCGCGCCGCCCGTGCACGGTGACGAGGCCACCGCGCGGCGTGAACTTAACGGCGTTGGTCAACAGGTTAAGCAAAATCTGCCTGAGTCGCTGGCTGTCGCAGCGCAGGAACGCCAGGGTCGGGCTGACGGCGTTGACAACCGTGATCTCCTTGCCACGGGCGCGATGGTCGATGATGCCGACACAGGTTTCCACCAGCGTCGCCATGTCAACCAGCCGGTCGCTCAACTCGATACTGCGATCCTCGATCCGGGCCAAGTCCAGGATATCGTCGATGAGGGTTAGCAGATGCTGACCGGCGGCGAGGATGTTGCCGAGGTATTCGCGGTAGATCGGGGCGCCGACCGGTCCAAACACCTCTTTTAGCAGCAGCTCTGAAAATCCATTGATGGCGTTGAGGGGTGTGCGCAGCTCATGGCTCATGTTGGCCAGGAACTCGCTTTTCGCCCGGTTGGCCCGGTCCGCCAGCAGCTTGGCCTCGGCCAGCGCGGCCTCGCGGCGCTTCATCTCGGTAATGTTGGAGCGCAGGATCAGCGTGGATCCGTCGGCGGTGCGGCTCTCCCGGACCAGGAACCAGCGGCCGTCCCGCAACTTAACCTCGAAGGGCTGGCCCGCGCGGCGGCGGAAGTGATCCAGGCGCCAGGACATCCAGTCCGCGGTGGTGCCGTCACCGTCGGCCACCAGGCCCGCCGACTCGACGCGACGAATGATGTCGGAAAACGTCGTGCCCGGAACCAGTACGTCGGCCAGGTCCGGCAAGGTTTCCTTGAGCTTGCTGTTGGTCAGCACGAGTCGGTCATCGGGATCGAACAACAGGATATCGTCGGACAGCGTTTCGAAGGCATCCAACAGGTGCGTCTCGGCCCGCTGGGCGCGGGCCTCTGCCTCGTGTTGTTCGGTCTCGTCCAGCGTCTGATAGACCAGCGACAAGGGAATACCACCCGACCCCCGCACCATGGCGGCGGTGACGCGCATGGGGACGGTGTGCCCGGCGAAGTGCACCATCCGCTTGCGCATGGTGTACGAGCGGGCGGTCCCATCCAGCACCGCGTCCAGGCGTCGCGATTCGTCGGTCCAGTCCGCGTCGGGCGTCAGATCCTTCAAGGTGAGCTGGGCCAGCAGGTCGGCGGTATAGCCCGTGGTATCCCGGAACACGCGGTTCACCTGTAGGAAGCGACCATCGACGCTGAGAATGGCGATCCCGTGGCCGGCGTATTCCACGGCGCTCCGGAAACGCTCCTCACTCTCCACCAGGGCCGCCTCGGCCCGTTTGTGCTGGTCGATGTTGTGGATCTGAGCGATCAGCACGGGCGGCGCGCCACCCCGCGCCGGCAGCATGGAGGCGGTCACATGCACCCAGAGCACCGACCCGTCACGGCGTCGGAACCGGGTTTCGCGGGCGAACCGGGTGTCCGGATGGGCGCGGACATGGGCGATCCAGGCGATGTCCTCGGTTCGGTCATCGGGATGGGTGATGGTGGGCAGATCAGAGGACCTGAGCGACGCTTCGTCATATCCGAGCATGGCGCAGAGTGCGGCGTTCACCCGCAGCCAGCGGCCGTCCGGGCCGATCAGGGCCATGCCGTGCGAGGCGTGCTGAAACGCTTGCCGGAAGTGGTCCTCGCGGCGCCGGGAGCAGGCCTCCCGCCGGGCCGCCGCGGTGCGGTTGATCAGGTAGACGGGCAGCGCGGCCGCCTCGGCGGCGGTGCGAGGAAGGGCGAGGCTGAAGGCAAGCGTCAGGGGTTGCCCCTCGGCGGTCTCGGCGGGAATCTCGCCCTCGAAGATGGGGTCCCCACGCCAGAGGGCGGCCACGGCGGCCTGAACGGCCGGGCGAACGTCTGGGCGGCGCAGGTGGCGGCGGAGGCGAAGCGCGGGTGGCCAAGAGGCTTCGGCGCGAAACAGCGCCTGTGCGCGATCGTTGGTGGTGTGAACACCAACCTGGTCCAGCGCCGCGCTCAACGCTGGCGGTGGCGGCGCGTCCGGCGCGAAGGCGGCGGCCGTTTCGATGGGCTCAGGCGTCGATCGTCCGGGCTCGCGGGCGCGCGAGACCGCCGCCCAGAGAGCGCTGAGATCGAGCACCAGAATCGCGACACCGCCTGTATCGGCATGCCTCGGAGGGCGGTCCTCGGTCAAACCGCCGATCTCCGGTTCCGGGGGGGTGGCTTTGTCCATCGGTGCGCCGGTTCCTTTGCCTTGATCCCCGACCGCGACCTCGCGCAAACCCCGCAACGGCCGACTGGTATCACCTGCGCCTTGCGGTCCTGACCCGTAACGCTTTCCGACCCGGATCGCCATACCTTGCGTGTCGACGACCCAGGAGGAGCGAGGTGGGCGGGTCAAGACCGATCAATGCCGGTTTGATCCCTCGATGTCCTACCGCGACCGACCCGTCAACCGCTTTGATGCTGCGACAGGCACGTGGAACGACATCGGGATGAGACTGTGTCAGGTACGGGGCCTCCGTGGTGCGACTCGCGAGTCCGGTGCGTTTTTCGTGCCTTCCGATAGTTGTGTTCCCCGACATGTCGAGTGTAGACAGGCTGCTCGCGGGCATTCGACCCCAAGATTGCGGGGTTCTCTGACCCGCAGATTGTAGAAGTCAGGGCGACTCCTGATGTTATCGTTGATTGGTTCAACGATTTATTATGTGTTAAATGAATCAATAGTGAAAAACTCCAGGATAGCCCGAGAAAACACATGGTCTAGGTGGCGGCGGATCCGTGGAAGGAAAGCGCGCATTGGTGCTGTCGTGGCCGCACTGCGCGGCTCATGGGTGCAAGAAACGGCTATGGGTTCAAACTGTTTTGCTCTCTAAAATAGTGCTTTTCGCCTGAGGTGATGCAAAGCCCCCTATTTCTGAGGGAGTAATTCATCTTATTGGCGACAGAAGCCCGCTCTCACACTCTTTCGCTCGTCGCCAGGCCCCCCGAGGAAGACGCACAGGTGCGGCTGAATGTGGAAACGGGCCGGTCACGGATGCCGGGCTTCACCTAATGAGCAAGCGTGATGTCATTTGCAACCATAAAGGGCCGCCTTAAGGCGAATCGCCGTCGCGGTCCGCTCCGGATCGGTCGGGACTTGCGTTAGACCCGGCCCATGCGCGGCACCGGGAAGCGGCCAAGAATGCACCGCTTCAACTGGTCGCGCACCTGTCGGTAGGCGTCGAGGCGAACCTCCCGCGATCCCTCGATCAGCGACGGGTCGAAGGTGTTCCAGAATTCCACGTCACAGGCCATCACCCGCGTCATGTCGACCGCCTTATGCTGCGCTTCCGGTGACAGCGACACGATGACATCGAAATAACCGTCCTCCAGATCCTCGAACGCGCGTGGCCGATGCCGAGCCAGGTCGATGCCGATCTCGTCCATGACGGCGACCATGAAGCCGTCGGTCTGGCGCGGGCGTACCCCCACCGAGTCCACGAAGATGCGAGTCCCATGATAGCGACGCATGATGCCCGCCGCCATGGGCGAGCGAAGCGCATTGTGGGTACAGGCGAACAGCACCGCGCTGGGCAAGAAGGGCGGTGGTGCCGCCAATGGAGGGGCGTGCACCAGCGTCGCCATGACGATTACCCCTTGATGTGCAGCACACAGACCAAGGTGAACAGGCGGCGGGCGGTGTCCAGGTCAATGTCGATCTTGCCCGCCAGGCGCTCGCGCAGGACCTCGCCGCCCTCGTTGTGCAGCCCGCGCCGGCCCATGTCGATGGACTCGATGCGCGATGGAGAGGCGCCAGACTTGATGGCCGCGTAGTAGCTCTCGCAGACCAGGAAATAGTCCTTGACGATGCGGCGCAAGGGTTTTGTCGAGAACATGAAGCGATGCAAGGGCCGATCGTCCTCGGTGCGCACGTCCAGCACCAGCCGATCATCCTCCAGGCTTAGATGCAAGGTGTAGGGCCCGCGTGCCCCACGCAGGCGAAAGCGGTTTTCCTCCAGCAGGTCGAAGATGGCGACCGCCCGCTCGTGCTCAACCTCTGGACGGCGCCGCACGAAGCTGGTCTCGTCCAGGCGGACGTCCACCAGGTGGCAGTTCGGTCCAAAGGTGTCGCGACCGCTCATGAGGCGCGATTCAGTCGGATGGAAACCGACAGCCCATGCGCCTGAAGTCCCTCTGCCCGCGCCAGGCACACCGCCGCCGGGCCGATGGCCGCCAGCGCGTCCGCGTCGCAGCCCAGCAGGGTGGTGCGCTTCATGAAGTCGGCGACCCCCAGGCCGGAGGAGAAGCGCGCCCCGCGTGAGGTGGGCAGCACATGGTTGGGTCCGCCCACGTAGTCGCCGACAGCCTCCGGCGTGTGCCGCCCCAGGAAGATCGCGCCCGCGTGACGCACTCGGGCCGCCAGGGCATCCGGGTCGGTGACCGCCAGTTCCAGGTGCTCGGGCGCGATGCGGTCCACCAACGGCGGCGCCTCGGTCATCACGTCGCCGACAACAATCAGGGCGCCGTGACGCTCCCAACTGGCGCGGGCGATGTCCGCGCGGGTCAAGGTGGACAGGTGTGCGTCGACGGCGCGGGCCACGGCCTCGGCGAAGGCCGCGCTGTCGGTGATGAGGATGGATTGGGCGGCCTCGTCGTGCTCGGCCTGGCTCAGCAGATCGGCGGCGATCCAGGCCGGATCGTTCTGGGCGTCGGCGACCACCAGGATCTCCGACGGGCCGGCCACCATGTCGATTCCCACGGCGCCGAACACCTGCTTCTTGGCCGAGGCCACGTAGGCGTTTCCGGGGCCTACGATCTTGTCCACCGGCGCGATGGTCTTCGTCCCGTAAGCGAGGGCCGCGACAGCCTGGGCGCCGCCGATCCGATAAACGGCATCCACGCCGGCCAGGCGGGCGGCGGCCATGACCAGCGGATTGAGGGTACCGTCCGGGGTGGGCACCGTCATCACCAGCCGGCCGACCCCCGCCACCTTGGCCGGGATGGCGTTCATCAGCACCGAGGAGGGATATGCCGCCTTGCCCCCGGGCACATAGAGGCCGACGGCGTCCACCGGCGTGTGGCGCTGCCCCAGGCGCACGCCACTGGAATCGGTGTAGGCGATATCGGTGGGGCGCTGCCGCTCATGGAAGTGAGTGATGCGCTCGGCGGCCGTGTTCAGGGCGGCCAGCGTGTCCGGATCCACCTGCCCGGCGGCGGCATCGATTCTGGCATCATCCAGGCGCAGGGTGTCGGGCGTCAGGGCCAGGCGGTCGAAACGGTGAGTATACTCGATCACGGCGGCGTCGCCGCGCGCCCGCACGTCGGCGAGGATGGCGCCAACAACGCCGTCGACGCTGGTGTCATGGTCGGCCCGCGCGGCCAGGAGGGCGGCGAACGCCGTCTCGAAGCCGCGGTCCGCGGCGTTCAACTCAGCAACCATGGGCGACGGCCTCTCCGATGGCGTCGATCCAGCCAGAGACTTCGCCAGCCCGGGTTTTCAGCGCGGGCCGGTTGACGATCAGACGCGAGGTGATGTGGGCGATATGTTCCACCTCCACAAGGCCGTTGGCCCTTAAGGTGTTGCCGGTGGACACCAGATCAACGATGCGCTGACACAGCCCCAGGGCGGGGGCAAGCTCCATCGCGCCGTTCAGCTTGATGCACTCGGCTTGCACGCCGCGCGCGGCGAAGTGGCGCCGGGTGACCGCCGGATACTTGGTGGCCACGCGGATATGGCTCCAGCGTCCCGGATCATCGGACCCGCCCAGCGCCGACGGCTCGGCCACGGCCAGCCGGCAGGTGCCAATGCCCAGGTCCAGCGGCGCGTAGAGTTCAGGATAGCTGAACTCCATCAGCACGTCCTGGCCGCAGATACCCAGGTGGGCGGCGCCGAACGCGACGAAGGTGGCCACATCGAACGACCGTACCCGGATCAGGTCGATGTGCCCATGGTTGGTGGAGAACCGCAACGCGCGGGAGTCCGGGTCGCTGAACGCGGGTTCCGGGTCGATGCCAACGGCCCGCAGCACCGGCATGGCTTCCGAGAGGATGCGGCCCTTGGGCAGGGCGATGATCAGTTTGTCCGGTGACATTGTCTGGCGCGGCTCGTCCGGTGGCGGATGCCGCCTTTTAGCACGGCCGGGATGGCTGTTGCCAAGAGCCCGACGCGCGCGCACCGGAGAATCCCGTCAGGGCTGCATCAACTGCCCGGCGGTCATCATGCCGACGAACCCCAGCGCCAGGCCGATCATGGCCACAAGGCCGAACAGCACCATCTTCAATGGATTGCCGCCGCGACCGCGACCTTTGCTAGCTTTGAGCGCTTCTTCCAACTCGCTGACGCGGCGGTCAATCTGCCGCCCGGCGGCTTTCTTGTCGTCAGGCAGACTGGCTCTCAGCTTGCGGAGCCGCACCAGCTCCGTTTCCTTTTGATCACGGGCCTCGGCACTGAGCGGTGGCGGGGCGGATTTGGCCATGCGAAACGCCTCCGGCTCGGATGCGATGCCCCCACGCCGGGGCAGGGATGAGGGCAAGGCTGAAACCATCCGTCCAAGTCACGCCATACCCTTACGCAAGTAGAATAGCCGAGCTACGGCGCGAATTCAAATGCTGGTTGTCCCACTGTCGATACGATCTGCCAGCGTCTCCCCCTGGGGCCGGCGGCCGCAAGACGGCGGTGTCTGGTTGACGAGGACCACGGTCCATCACATGCCGCCCTGAAACAAGGCGATAAACCTTATGATCTTTTTGCATCGTCGCGATGGCAATGGTCGTCGCGGTGCTAGCAGGGCTCCGAACCCGGATGACAGATCCGTCAGGGTGCTCGTCTCCGTTGGAGGTCCTTCGCGTCCTGCGGACGCTCAGGATGAGGACTTTCACTTTTTAAGGGCTTCATCCTGA
>JANQGN010000388.1 GCA_028277295.1 Rhodospira sp. | reverse complement strand
CGCCGACTCGCTGTGCTACAAAGGTTTCGTCCCGTCACGGGGGCGCGAACAAGAGCCTCACGCCATGTCCCGCGCCGCCTCGCCTCGTGGCGGGACGCCTCCCATAGCGCCGTGCCCGCACTGCCCTCCGGCCGCGGCGAGTACCGTTTTCGTCGTGTTGTTCCAAGGAGATGATCCGCCATGTTCCAGGGCTCTCTGACCGCCCTCGTCACACCGTTCGCCGCCGATGGATCGGTGGACGCCGCCGCATTCCAGGCGTACGTGGATTGGCAGATCAAAGAGGGCACCAACGGCGTGATCCCTGTCGGCACCACGGGGGAATCCCCGACCCTGAGCCACGACGAGCACAAGCGGGTGGTGGAGTTGTGCGTGGACGCCGCCGCTGGCCGCGTGCCGGTGATCGCCGGGGCCGGATCGAACGCCACCCACGAGGCCATCGATTTCACCCGTCATGCCAGGAAGGCCGGGGCCGATGCCGTGCTGGTGGTCACACCCTACTACAACAAGCCCACGCAGGAGGGCCTGTACCAGCACTACGGGGCCATCCATGACGCGGCCGATATCCCCATCATCATCTACAACATTCCCGGGCGTTCCGTGGTGGACATGTCGGTGGAAACCATGGCGCGCCTGGCCGAACTGCCCAACATCGTCGGCGTCAAGGACGCGACCAACGATCTGGCGCGGCCGCTGGCAACGCGCCAGGAGATCGGGCCGGACTTCTGCCTGCTGTCGGGCGAGGACGCCACCATCGCCGCTTTCCTGGCCCAGGGCGGGCATGGTTGCATTTCGGTGACCTCCAACGTGGCGCCGGCGCTGTGCGCTCAGTTGCACGCGGCCTGGCGGGCCGGTGACATGGCCACCTTCACCGCTTTGCGTGACCGGTTGATGCCCCTGCACCAGGCGCTGTTCGTCGAGACCAGCCCTGGGCCGGTGAAGCACGCCCTGTCGCTGCTGGGCAAGTGCGCGCCGACGACCCGCCTGCCGCTGGTTCCGGTGACCGAGTCCGCCAAGGCGGCGGTCGAGGCGGCCATGCGGCGGGTTGGGGTGCTGGGTTAGAGCATGTTGCGCGATTTCTGAATCGCCCAGCATGCTCTAACAATTTGTTTTTCAAGCAAATCTTCGTCGCGATCTGTGCCAGATCGCTCGGGATTTGCTCTAGCCCCCAACGGCGGCGCGGGCCTGGCGGGGGGCGACGCCGAGACGATGTCTTGCGCGTGGCCCTCCGGGCGGCCTATATCAGCGCGATCATGAGCAAGGACAAGACAGCGCGGGGATCGGGCATGATCGCCACGGGCCGGGTCGCCGAGAACCGGCGGGCCCGGCACGAGTACGCCATCGCCGAGACCTTCGAGGCCGGCATCGTGTTGCATGGGACCGAGGTGAAATCCCTGCGTCAGGGTCGCGCCAACATCAGCGACTCCTATGCGGGTGGCAAGCAGGACGAACTGTTCCTGTTCAACTGCCATATCCCGGAGTACGGCAACGCCCGCCACTTCAATCACGAGACCCGACGGCCGCGAAAGCTGCTGATGCACAAGCGCGAGGTCCGGCGCCTTCTGGGCGCGGTCAGCCGCGAGGGCATGACCCTGGTGCCGTTGTCGCTATACTTCAACAGCCGGGGGATCGCCAAGGTGCAGATCGGCCTGGCCAAGGGCAAGAAGACGGTGGACAAGCGCGAAACCCTCAAGCAGCGCGACTGGAACCGTCAGAAGGCGCGGATTCTCAGGGACAAGGGGTAAGGCAGGGCAAAGGGTGGCTGGGCCGGCCGACGGGCGTCACTGATCCGCTTTGGGCCGGGGCGCGTATCTTCGGCGACCGAGATCGACCGGACCGTTCTTCCACGGCCCTGGTCGCCGCCAGGGAGGAACCGCCCCATGTCCCCGCCGTCTTTCACCCGTCGTCTTGGTGGCCTGGCCTCGGCCGCCGTCGCCGCCGCCGGTCTGAGCGTGGCCGAGCCGAACCGTGCCGACGCCGCGCCGACGCCAAGCGCCCACGACTTCCAGTTCACCAGCATCGACGGCGAGGACCTGCCCCTCAGCCAGTTCGCCGGCAAGGTGGTGCTGATCGTCAACACCGCCTCCTTCTGCGGCTTCACGCCGCAATACGGCGGGCTTCAGGCGGTTTGGGAGCGGTATCGGGACCGGGGCCTGGTGGTCCTGGGCGTGCCTTCCAATGACTTCGGGAGCCAGGAACCGAACACGGAAGACCGGATCAAGCAGTTCTGCTCCGTAAAGTTCAACATCACGTTCCCGATGACATCCAAGGTTCGTGTCGTCGGGGCCGCAGCCCATCCATTTTACGCGTGGGCTCAGCAACAGGTCGGCTTTGTCGGCTCCCCCAAGTGGAACTTCCACAAGTATCTTGTCGGCCCGGACGGCCACCTGCTGGACTGGTTCTCGTCCATGACCGGACCGGAGTCGGGCAAACTGGTCAAGGCGATCGAGGCGGCCCTGCCCGAGATGGCCAGCCAGTAAAGCCATCGGTGCAGGTGAGTTGGCCGGAGACGCCCAGGGCGATCCGTTCCGGATCGCTCGGGATTTGCCCTAAGGCGCGCCGGACCAATAAAGGGTCCGGCGCGCCGCCCATATTGCCGGTTCTCTACAGACAAGGCGGTTACATCGCCGCGGGCTCGAACACCTTGAGCGTGACGAACTGACCGTCCTGGATTTCCCACAGTTCGAAGGTGCCGGCCACGTCGCCGTGGGTATCGAAGTTCTGCGATCCGGCGGCGCCTTCGTAATCGATGTCGGTGCCGGCGGCCAGTAGCTCCATGGCCTTGGCGAACTCACCCGGGCCGACCTTTTCGCCCGGCGGACTGGCGACGTCCCGCAACGCGTCGCGCACCGCCACCGGATCGCTGGAACCAGCCTTCAGCGCGGCCAGCGTCAGCAGGTAGACGGCATCGTAGGCGGTGTCATGGTACGGTTTTTCCGACATGGCGCCGTATTCGGCCACCCACGCGTCATGGAAGTGCTTGCTGCCCTCCGTCTCCAGCGCCTTGGCGGTGGTGCCAAAGGTGCCATTGAGGAACTCGGCGCCGAGATCCTCGACCAGGTTGGCGGCCTTCAGGCCATCGGTGAAGATGAACTTGCTGAACACACCGCCTTCCAGCGACTGCCGCAGGATGGTCTGGCCGCTTTCCGGATAGGCGATCAACACCAGATGCTCGGCGTCGCCGTCGGCGGCGTTCTTCAACTCGCCGCGATAGGACGCCAGGTTCTTCTCGAAACCCACCGACTGGGTGATGGAGCCGCCCATGGCTTCGAAGGCCGCCTGGAAGGAATCGGCCAGGCCCTTACCGTAGTCGTTGTTGACGTACATGATCGCGGCGGTGTCGATGCCGCGTTCCTTGGTCACCTGCGCCAACGCCACACCCTGGCCAGCGTCCGAGGGCACGGTACGGAACAGGAAGTCATTGTCCTCAAGGGTGGTGATCACCGGGGACGTGGAGGCGCCGGAAATCTGCGGCACGCCCACCACGGCGGATACCGACTGAGCGATGGGGATGGTCACGCCCGAGGACAGGGCGCCCACCATGCCGCTGACCTTTTCCACCGACACAAGCTTCTGCGCCGCGTCCACGCCAGACTGAGGCGCGGTCTGGGTGTCACCGACGACGACCGAGACGCTGCCGCCAGCGGCGTTGATTTCCTTTTCCGCCAGGCGCACGCCATTGAGGGTGGTTTCGCCGTAGGCCTGCAGGTCACCGGTCATCGGCACGATGGCGCCGATCTTCACCTCCAGGGCCTGGGCCGCCACGGGGGCCGCCAGGGCCAGAGCGATGGCCGTGGCGGTGGCCAGGCTGGCGACCTGCACGGGGGTTTTCAGGCTGCGCGTCGTCATGATGCTGTTTCCCCTGATATGATTGTCGTTGGCACATGTCGCGGGAAGCCCGCGAAGGCTTGCCTTCTTGATGGGGCGCGCCGCGCCAGGCGGCGGGCACGCGCACGGGCCTGCTCCATATGGTGAGCGGGCCGAGCATAGGAAAGGCACCCCCCCTTGACAATCCAGAGCGGACCCCAGCGAACCATGCGCGACCGGTCATGGATCCTGGCTCAACCCCGGTTTGGTCGAGGGCTTTCCCCGATGTGGCCAGGCGGATAGAGTGAGCCCAATCGAGGGTCCCGCCGGACTCGCCCGGCGGGCGCGTGACCATTTTTGGTTTGGGAGTCCTTTATGGCTGGCAGCGTCAACAAGGTCATTCTGATCGGCAACCTGGGGCGCGATCCCGAATGCCGGACCTTCCAGAATGGCGGCAAGGTCGCCAATCTGCGCGTGGCCACCACGGACACCTGGAAGGACCGCCAGAGTGGGGAACGGCGCGAGCGCACCGAGTGGCACAGCGTGGCCATCTTCGGTCCCCTGGCGGACATCGCCGAGCGCTACTTGCGCAAGGGCTCCAAGGTGTATCTCTGCGGTGCGCTCCAGACCCGGAAGTGGCAGGACCAGAGCGGCAACGACCGCTACACCACCGAGGTCGTGTTGCAGGGTCCAGGGGCAGAGATGACCATGCTGGATAGCCGGGGGGCCGGCGGTGGCGGCCAGGGCGGCGGGTTCGGCAATGGCGGCGCCGATGGGGGATACGACGCCGGCGGCGGTCGCGGCGGGCAAGGGGGCGGCGGCTGGGATTCAGGATACGGTGGTCCCGGCGGCGGCGCGGGACAGGGGGACCCAGAAGATGATATTCCGTTCTGACCGGTCACTTGGATAGCGGACGGCGCCGGTCCTGGCTCGCCCATTTCGCTTGAGTGTCCCGACACCGACAGTCGCCATCCTTTTCGGCGACCGCCGTAGTGTCTGTCCGGAAAGCTGAACTGGCCCCAAGACTCTGGACAGGTGGGTTGGCTCTGAGTGTCTGTCCGAAAGGTTCATGAGTCGGTACAACCTGTTGCCGAACTGTCTTGATGGCTAGGTCATAGCGTGATTCCCTGGCGGATATGAGTTGCCAGGGAGGAGGCGATGTGGACGGACGAGAACCGCGCCCGATACAACCGGGATCATCTTCGTTATCCGAGCGATCTGACCGACGAGGAATGGTCGCTGATTGAGCCGCTGATCCCGCCGGGCAAGCCGGGGGGCGGCCAGCGGCGGGTGGACCTGCGCGCGGTGGTCAACGGGCTGATGTACGTGCTGTCCACGGGCTGCCAGTGGCGGGCGATCCCGAAGGATTTTCCGCCTCGATCAACGGTTTACGACTACTTCAGCCTGTGGACGTGGGACCGGACGCTCGACCGCGTGCATCATGCTCTCTACGTCCAGTGCCGAGACCTGGCGGGGCGTGACGCCTCGCCGACGGCGGCGGTTATAGACAGCCAGAGCGTGAAAGGCGCGGAAAAAGGGGGCGCCGCATCGACCTGCATGGCTACGATGCGGGAAAGAAGATCAAGGGCAAGAAGAGGCATATTCTCGTCGATACCCAGGGCTTGCTGATGCATGCCCTCGTCCACTCCGCCGACATACAGGACCGTGACGGCGGCGTGATGGTCATGGCAACCCTGTTCGGACTCTTTCCTTTCCTCTTGAAGCTTTTTGCCGATGGCGGATACCAAGGCGAGAAATTCCAGGCGGGCTTGAAAAAGGCCATCGCCACGGTGAACGTGGAGATCGTCAAACGCTCCGATCAAGCCAAGGGCTTCGTCGTTCTTCCCAGGTGGTGGGTGGTGGAACGAACGTTTGCTTGGCTCGGACGCTGCCGACGCCTCGCCAAGGACTGGGAGTGCCTCAACGCCAGTGCCCTCGCCTTCCTCAGGCTCGCCTCCATCCGGCTCATGGTCAGAAGGCTCTGTAAAAGTTCGTAAACTCTCCGGACAGACTCTGAGTGTCTGTCCGGAACGTCTGGGGAGCCGCAACATAGTGTGTACCTGTGCCCGGATCGCATGCTGTATGTGGTGCTTTGCAAGGCTTTCCGGACAGACACTCACGGATGCCGGCGTGCGCATCAGCATGGACGGCAAGGGCCGCTGCATGGACAATGTGTTCGTCGAGCGCCTGTGGCGTAGCCTGAAGTACGAGGACGTCCACCTGAAGGCTTACGCCACCGGGTCCGAGGCCCGAGCCGGGATCGGTGCTTGGATCAAAACGTACAACACCCGGCGGCCGCACCAGGGGTTGGCCTACCAGACGCCCGACGACGTGTACTGGCCAGGCCCGTCTTCCTCCGGGCTCCGCTGCCGCTCGGCCCTGCGGCCGCCGGGCCTGGCCGCCTGAACCGTCACCCACCAACCCGCCAAGGAGCCCCTCAGAGCTTACGAACCCATCAAACCTGTCCAAACAACCGGGACCAGCTCACTGGGACGCCATCCGGTACGGCCATGCCCTGATTGACCGGCAACTCTATTTGCCGAAGAGCTGGGCGGAGGATCCCGCTCGATGTGCCAGGGCCCGGGTCCCGGACGATGCGACCTTTGCCACCAAGCCGGCCATGGCGCGCGGGATGATCGCCCGCGCCCTTGATGCCGGCCTGCCCTGTGCCTGGGTGATAGCCCACCCGGCCTTCGTCTGGGCCTAGTCCCGCCGGCGACGACACCACCAAGCACAGGCCGCTTTCTGCCACCGCAGAGCACGATCAAAAACGCAACCATAGTACTAGCGTCTGATCTCCCGGCTTGGAAACGCTCCAAGAACCGGATAGATCGCATACTACACAAAACCAACATATCATCTGCGATAAATGGCCAGGGGCAATTCTTGTTGCCATGCTGGCGCGATATTTCTACCATAGATTCTATGTGGACTTGTTCACAAAAAGTGATAAACCTACACCTGGATGTCACCGACTGAAAGAAAACGAAGGAGAGGCGCTAATATATCCAATGAATGATTGGAGCCTAATTTTTCAACTTTAAGGAGATAAATTTCTATTACGTGCAGTCATCTACCATCACAACCATTATATACAAACCTGCCATGATTGAACCTCTTTGCAGGTTTGCAAGGCCGACCGGCGGTCGTGCCTTATGGGGCGAGTATCAGGCATCGCCTTGAGGGCGCGGGAAAGACCCTATTCGCATTTCCGTACTTGAACCCGCACTGAAATGCGACATAGAAAAAATGGGCTTTTTTCATTATAGAACAGCCTAAGATAACTTATTTATTTGGGAAATATTTCAAATCAGTGTCTCGGAGAGAAAAAGGCCATGGTATTGTCGACGTTGATGCTCAGACGCCAGTCCGAACAAACACAGCGCGACGCGGACGCGTTGATTGCCCTGCTGAGCCGATACGGAGGTGTCGGGTTATGGGAAGCCTGTCTTTATGACGGCGACCCCATGCATCCCGATAGCAGATGGTGGTGGTCGAGCGAGTTTCGCCGTCTTCTCGGCTTCGACCCGGACGACATCGCCGGGTTCCCCGACGTGGCGTCGTCCTGGGCCGACCGTCTGCACCCGGACGATGCCAAACCCACCTTGACTGCCTTCGGCGCCTGCCTGGCGGACCGAAGTGGCCACACCGGATATGATGTAACGTACAGGCTCGAAATGAGGGAGGGCCACTATCGATGGTTCAGGGCTGTCGGCGGGGTCGCGCGCCGTCCGGACGGACTGGCCCTGCGCGCTGGTGGAGCCCTGATCGACATTCATGACCAGAAGGTTCTGGCCGACCGGAGTGACCTGCTGGACCGGCACGCTGGTGTTGGCCTTTGGGATGCCATTCTGCAAAATGGCGACGCCGCCCATCCGGAAAGCCAGTGGACCTGGTCGGCGGAGTTTCGCCGCCTGTTGGGCTTCCGGAGCGAAGCGGAGTTCCCCAACGTCATGCGGTCTTGGTCGGACCGCCTGCATCCCGACGACGTCCAACCGACCTTCGCGGCCTTCGGCGCCAGTATGGCGGACCGCACCGGAAACACCCCGTACGCGGTCCGCTATCGGCTCAAGATGCGCGATAATAGCTATCGGTGGTTCCGGGCGGCCGGTGGAGTGTTACGCGACGCCGCCGGCAACGCCCTGCGGGCTTGCGGATCCCTGACCGACATTCAGGCCGAAATCGACGACCTCAACCAGGAACGTGAGGTTGCCGATCGCAAGCGTCAGGAAGCCGTCCACCAACTCGCCTCGACTCTCGAAACCGCGGTGTCCCGATCCGCCGCCACGGCCAATTCCAGCGCTCAAACCGTGGCCGCCGCCGCGGAGGAACTCTCGGTATCGATCGCCGAGATCGCCCAGCAGGTGTCCCGGGCGGCCGATGCCTCGGCGGCCGTCTCGGAGGAAGCCACACGAACGGATGACACGGTGAAAGCCCTGGTCTCAGCCGCCGGCCATATCACCGCCGTAGTCAAGCTGATCGAGGAGATCGCGTCGCAAACCAACCTGCTGGCCCTCAATGCCACCATCGAGGCCGCCCGCGCCGGCGACGCAGGCAAGGGCTTTTCGGTGGTGGCCAATGAAGTCAAATCCCTCGCCCAGCAGACGGCGAACGCCACCGGCCAGATCACCGCCCAGATCACCGCCGTTCAGGACGAGGCAGACCGCATGGTTGAGGCGATGACCAGGATCACCGACATGACCCGCGACTCCCAGCAGACGACGGCCGCCATTGCCACGGCCGTCACCCAACAGGATACGGCCACGCGCGAGATCGCGACGCAGATCACCCGCGTGGTCACCGACATCGGCCATGTCTCCACCAGCCTAACAGAGGTCGCGAACGACCTGCGCCGATCCGGCTAGATTGAGACACGCAATTCCCCAGCGATCCGGACCGGATCGCCCTGGACGACCTTTTGGGGACGATTTGCTTCAATATCAATATATTAGGGCGTTTTCGACGAGTCAGTTGCCGGCGAAAACGCCCTAAATAATTGATTTAGAGCGAATCCCGAGCGATCTGGCACAGATCGCGACGACGATTTGCTTGAAAAACAAATTGTTAGAGCATGCTGGGCGATTCAGAAATCACGCAACAGGCCCTAGAGCAGATTGAACGAAACCGCTTCGCGGTAGGGCGGTAGCCCGGATTTCTCACGAGGGCGGGTGCATCGGGGCGTGAAATCGGCAAAAATGTAAGTGCGACCAAACACATAAGCCGATCTCGCGGGAGCCCCCGATGCCGACAGAGTGTACCTCGACGCCAATGGTGTTTGCACGCGTGGACGGCCGTGCCGTGGTGGCCGATTTCGACGGCGGCGTCCTCACCTCGGATGCCGGCGCGCTGCCGTTGGACGCCACCGACGACCCGCTTCACTGTCAAAAGGAGGGGCGCCTCTTCCACGGCTACCATGGATTGATCTTGCCCAGAACAAGCCGAGCTTCGCGCCGCATAACCCGGTTTCCATTTTTTCGGGACGACAGTCGACAGGGACGGGATCAGAACGACAGGCGCAAGCCGATAGACATGCCGTGGTTGGCGGCATCGCCACCCTCGCCGGCCGCCCCGGCGCCGCCAACGCCCATCCGCGCCCCAAGACTCGGATCAAGCGGCCCGGTCGCCTCCTGGCCAGAATAGCGATAGGCGAAGTCCAGGGTGATTCCGTCGCTCACCACGACATTGGACCCCAGGGCGGCGCCCCAGGTCATGCCGTGGGCCGTCGTCTCGGTCACCGACAGGCCGGCGCCACCCCCGGACCCAGGGTCCGTATGCACTTGCCCCACAGAGACACCGGCGCCGAGAAACGGCCGCATGCCGCCGAGTTCCAGCCCCGTCAGCGCGTTGACATCGACGATGGCCGACAGGCTTCCGCTCATGCGCCGTCCAGATATCTCGGCGGTCGCCGTATCGCCCAGACGGGGCCCCGCCCAGGTCAATCCACCGTCGCTGGCGCCGCGCCCGCCGGCCGCCTCGACACCGACACCGGCGCCCAGATGCAGCCAGCCGTCGTGTCCGTAGTGAAGACCGAACCCAACCACCGACGGAGTCCGGTCCAGCCCGCCCCCCAGACCGAGGCAGGTGTTCAGCGGGCGCCCGGCCGCGCCAAGACCCAGGCAAGGAATGGCGAACCCGGCCGCGCCGGCGCCGAGATCACCATCCAAAGGGGTAAACAAGGTCACGCCGTCGCCCGTCCTCGGGGACTCACCCCCTTCTTCGGCCCCGGGCACAAGTATCCCCGGTCCAAGGGGCTGCAGGTCCGCCGCGGCGGCACGCGCAGGGGTCACGACCAGGGCAGCCACCATGATCATGATACCGGCTAGCGCCCACAGCGCTGGTCCCCCGCCCTTGGCGGCGACGATGCCGACATCAATGGTATGACCTGCCATGTGACGACCCTCTTGACCACCTCCTTCGAACGCCTTCGAATGGCGGCCATCGGCGTGAGTTTACCATCTCCGAGATGGTACGGCGATGCGGTTAAGGAAACCCTGAGGAGACGAAACCGATGATCGACCCGCGCCGCCGAGGCGACGGGACCACGGCGCTTGCCGACGCGCCGCGCGATCGGTCATCGTCGGTGTCGGCTCCGACTCCCGTCACAGGCTTGCCCATGTCCGCTTCGTTCCCCCCTGACGATCTCCTCAATGACCTGGCGGCGCTGCGCTGGTACGAGGTCGCGGGCGTGGACGAGTGTATCGGCGAGGCACCGGTGGACCGCTTCGCCGCCGACGCCCAGCGCCGCGCCCAACAGTCCCGGCCCGCGCCCGATCGTCGCCCCCCCGCCGGCCGGCGCGCCACGACCGGGGCCGTCACCACCTCGCATGGAGCGCAAGCAACCGGCGCGGCCGATAGCCGGTTGGGCGCGGCGGCGCTGGCCTCCCGGGCGGGGTCCCTGGACGCCCTGCGCGACGCTCTCGAAAGCTTCGACGGCTGCCCCCTGAAAATCACTGCCACGAACACCGTGTTCGGCGAGGGGGCGGCCGAGGCGGCGCTGATGGTGGTGGGGGAGGCCCCCGGCGCCGAGGAAGATCGTCAAGGGCGTCCGTTCTGTGGCGTCAGCGGCCGGCTGCTCGATGACATGCTGGCGTCCATTGGCTTCGACCGCACCAATGCTTACATCACCAACGTCGTCCCCTGGCGCCCGCCGGGCAACCGCAAGCCCACACCGGCGGAGGTGTCGGTGTGTATTCCCTTCATTGAGCGTCACGTGGCCCTGATCGCGCCACGGGTGCTGCTGCTGGTGGGCGGGCTGGCCGCCTCCAGCTTGTTGGGCACCACCGAAGGCATTACCCGCCTGCGCGGCCGCTGGAACAGCCGGCAGGTCGGCCAGCACACCATCCCGGCGATGCCCACGTTCCACCCGGCCTACCTGCTGCGCAACCCCGAAGCCAAGCGCCTGGTGTGGCGCGACCTGCTGGCCGTGCAGGCCCGGTTGCGGGGATAGGTCCGGGGAACCGTCTCCGTCTACGATTTCGTCTCGCGTGCCGCCGAGACCAGGTCATCGACGTCATGAAGAAGGGCGACCAGGGCCGCCGCCTCTGGCACATGGGTATGGTAGTCGTACTGGCGCAGGGCCATCAAGCCGACCTGACTGCGGTCCGGCAGGGCATCGGCGGCAACGGCCCGGCGGGCGTTGGGCAGGAACACGTCCTGCAGCCAAGCTTCGAACCCGGCGGGCCCCAGCGGGCCGTCCGCTGTCGGCCTCGTCCCAGGCGCGCGCCACATCCCCAAGCGCCGCATCTCCGCCTCGATAGCGTCCAGCCGCGCCAGCAGCGCGGTCCGCTGGGCGGCCGAGGCCATCGCGTACCCCCGTTCGCCTGGCCCCCCTAAAGAATGAACTTCGACAGGTCCGCCGACTTGGCCAGCGGCGAGACGCGCTCGGTCACCAGGTCGGCATCGACAATGATGGTCTCGCCGCTGCGGTCCGAGGCCGTGAAGGAGATCTCTTCAAGAAGCCGCTCCATCACCGTGTGCAACCGCCGGGCACCGATGTTCTCGACGTTGGCGTTGATCTCGGCGGCGAGGTCGGCGATGGCATCGATGGATTCGTCCGTGAACTCCAGGGTCACGCCCTCGGTGTTCATCAAGGCCTTGTACTGCTTGATCAGGCTGGCCTCGGGTTCGGTCAGGATGCGCACGAAGTCGCCTCGATCCAGGGCCTTCAACTCCACACGGATGGGCAGGCGGCCCTGCAACTCCGGCAGCAGGTCCGAGGGCTTGGACAGGTGGAACGCGCCGGAGGCGATGAAGAGCACGTGATCGGTGCGCACCGCGCCGTACTTGGTGGACACGGAGGTCCCCTCGATCAGCGGCAACAGGTCCCGCTGCACACCTTCCCGAGACACATCCGCGCTGCCTCGCGACTCGGTGCGCGCGGCGATCTTGTCCAGTTCGTCCAGGAACACGATGCCATCGTTCTCGACAGAGGTGATGGCCTCCTTCACCACTTGCTCCTCGTCCAGAAGGTTGTCGGCCTCCTCGCGCACCAGGACCTCGTAACTGTCCTCGACCGTCATGCGGCGCCGCTTGGTGCGCCCGCCCAGGGCCTTGCCGAAGATGTCCCCCAGATTGATCATGCCCATCTGCTGGCCGGGCATGCCGGGGATATCCAGGGTTGGCATCGACATGCCGCTGGTGTCGCGAACATCGATGTCCACTTCCTTATCGGCCAACCGGCCCTCGCGCAGCATCTTGCGGAAGTTCTGGCGCGTCGCCTCCTTGGCGTTCTGCCCCACCAACGCGTCGAGCACGCGATCCTCGGCGGCGATCTCGGCCTTGACGTGAACCCGCTTGCGCATGCGCTCCCGCGTGTCGGCGATGGCGATCTCCAGCAGGTCGCGAATAATGCTCTCCACGTCACGGCCGACGTAGCCGACCTCGGTGAACTTGGTGGCCTCCACTTTCATGAACGGGGCCTGGGCAAGCCGGGCGAGGCGGCGCGAGATCTCGGTCTTGCCGACACCCGTCGGCCCGATCATCAGGATGTTCTTGGGCAGCACTTCCTCGCGCAGGCCCTCGGGCAACTGGCGGCGGCGCCAGCGGTTGCG
>JANQGN010000460.1 GCA_028277295.1 Rhodospira sp. | reverse complement strand
CAAGGTCACCAACCTGCCCAGCTACACCTTCGTCTCCGACGATGGCGACGTGGACCAGCAATGCCCCACCGAGATCGGCATCACCGACCGGCGCGAGGCGGAACTGTCCAAGCTGGGGTTCCTGCCCCTGTGCCACTACAAGAGCACGGACTACGCGGTGTTCTTCGGCGCCCAGACCACCCAGAAGCCGAAAAAGTACGACCGGCCGGAGGCCACCGCCAACGCCGCCATCTCGGCGCGCCTGCCCTATATCATGGCCACCTCGCGCTTCGCCCATTACCTGAAGGTGATGGCGCGGGACAAGATCGGCTCCTTCATGGAGGCGTCGGACTGCGAGGCCTGGCTGAACCGCTGGATCGCCAACTACGTCAACGGCGACGCCTCGGCGGGACAGGACATGAAGGCCCGCTACCCGCTGGCCGAGGCCAAGGTACAGGTGCGCGAGATCCCGGGCGCGCCGGGCAGCTACAACGCCGTGGCCTGGATGCGGCCCTGGTTGCAAATGGAGGAGCTAACCACCTCCATGCGCATGGTGGCGCGCATCCCGCAGATGGGGTGAGGACGCCTCTGGATCGGTGGCGGGTCGGCCGGCGGGGCCGGCCCGGGCCGAACGGCACGGGTCGTCCCTGTGCAAGTCATACCAGCGGCGCCTGATGGTGACTCTTGCGGTGAAGCGTAGGTGCGCTCGACCGGCATGAAATGGCGGGCAGCGCACCACCTCCTAGCGGAATGGTGCGCTGCGCCCCCGCCGTTTCCCCGTCGGGGAAACGGCGCCAACTAAAGTCGGCCCGCCTTGTAAGCAAGGCGGGCGGGACGCGAGCGCACCCTACAAAAAACACGCAATGAGGGAAGCTGAAGGTCTCATGCCGTTGGTATCACAGTTTTTTCATCCGTGGATCACGGGGTTACAGCCTTCCAAGCGCGGACCCCCGTCATTGCGAGCCCGCCCCGTACGGGGCGGGCGAAGCAATCCAGGGCGCAGGTCACCACACATTGCCCTGGATTGCTTCGTCACTCCGTTCCTCGCAATGACGGAGATGTAAAGCCTGGCGTGGCACAAACTAAAAAGTGTGAATGCGATAGGGATCGTCCCTCGCGGCCTCTGGAGACGGGCTCGAAGGGTTCGATCGTGCGGCGCATCCTTGGTGTCTTTGTGCCTGGGTGGTTTCCAGTCATGCAGGCGGCGGGACGGGACCCGACGGGATGAGTGACGACACAGACGACACCCGCTTCACCACCCGGGGGGACGAGGACACCGTCGTGCTTGCGCGGCGGCCGGCGGCCGCCCCGGATCCGTCGGCGCTGGACCTGACCCCGCCGCCGGACCCGGACACGGCTGTTCCGCCCGACGACCCCGACGCCGCCGTACCGGCCACCGCCGCGCGGCCCGGCCCCGATCGCCTCGCCGGTCCCGACCCGGACCACCCGCCCGCGTCACGCCGTCGCCTGCCTTACCTGGACGCGGTGCTGGATGGTCCCCCCGTGGGCGGCCTGGAGCCTCTGCGGCGTGGCGTGGTGGACCAGGCCATGGGGCGCGCTGATCCCGGGCCACTCACTCGGTTCCTGGAGATGGACGACCCGGCCGAGGGCCTGTTGCGCTGGTTCGGCGGGGCGCTGTTTCACGCGGTCCGGGAGGGGGGCGCCGCCGCCATCCGCGCCGCCCTGGACCGCGACATCGCCGCCCTGGACGGCCTGTTGAGCGACCAGGTCGACGCCATCCTGCACCATCCCCGCGTCCAGGCGCTTGAGGCGGCATGGCGCGGCCTGCGTTACCTGGCCAACCAGGCGGATGGGCGCGAGCAGGTGGTTCTGCGCCTGCTGCCCTGCCGCTGGACGGAGATCGCCCGCGACCTGGAGCGCGCCATCGAGTTCGACCAAAGCGCTCTGTTCGACAAGATCTATAATCAGGAATTCGGCATGCCCGGCGGCAAGCCCTTCGGCCTGCTGGTGATCTTGCACGCCGTCCAGCACCGGCCCACGCGCGACCATCCCCACGATGACGTCAGCGTGCTCAAGGCGCTGTCGCAGGTGGCGGCGGCGGCCTTCGCGCCGGCGATCCTGTCGGCGCGGCCCGCGCTCCTGGGGCTGGAGGACTTCGCCGAGCTGGCCCAGCCCATCGACATCGCCCGGCCCTTCGGCGGCGCCGAGTATGCCCGCTGGCGGTCGTTCCAG
>JANQGN010000381.1 GCA_028277295.1 Rhodospira sp. | reverse complement strand
TGGTGGGCTCCAACATCGCCAACGTGCTGCTAATCCTGGGGGTGACGGCGCTGATCAAGCCGATCGTCTCGGAGCCCGGGGCGAACCGGCGGGAAAGCTACATCATGCTGGCGGTGACCGCCGTGATGGTGCTGATCGTCATCTCCGGCGAGATCCCGCGCTGGCAGGGCGCGCTGATGGTCGGGCTGCTTTTGGCCTTCGTGGTTCAGTCCTACTGGCGTGACCGAACCCACCCCGAGGAGGCCAGCGAACACCTGGAGGAGGTGGAGGAGTACGAGAGCCTCAAGGATCGCTCCTGGCTGGTGATCATGGGCGCCGTCGTGTTGGGCCTGGTCGGCGTGCTGGCCGGCGCCCACCTGCTGGTCACCGGGGCGGTGGACATCGCCCGCACCCTGGGCGTGTCCGAGGAGGTCATCGGCCTGACCATGGTGGCCATCGGCACCTCGTTGCCGGAGCTGGCGGTCTGTGGGGCCGCGGCCATCAAGAACAAGCCCGAGGTGGCCGTCGGCAACGTGCTCGGGTCGAACATTTTCAACATCCTGGCCATCCTGGGCATCACCGCCCTGGTGGTGCCGATCCAGATTCCCGACCAGATCCTGAGCTTCGACCTGTGGACCATGGTCGCGGTGAGCATCCTGGCGGTGCCGCTGTTGCTGCGGCGCGATGGTATGGGGCGCATGGCGGGCCTGGCCTTCCTGGCAGCCTATGCCGCCTACACCGCCGTCCAGTATGTGGGGGTGAACCGCGTGATGGGCGTGGCCTGAGCGATGCTCCCGGAGATGGCGCAGGGGCCCCCATCCCCCGACGCGGCCCCCGACGGCGGTCCGTTGGTGCCGCCCGGCTTGCCTCGGCGGGCCCTGGTGACCGGCGCCGCCCGGCGCCTCGGCCGCGCCCTGGCGCTGGAGCTTGCCGGGGCCGGCTTCGCGGTCGCCGTGCATCATCGGGACTCGACAGAGGAGGCCGAGGCGCTCTGCCGGCGCATCGGTGAGGGCGGGGGCCGCGCCGTCGCCCTTCAGGCCGATCTGACGGTGGAGGCCGAGACCGAACCGCTGGCGCGGCGCGCCACCGAGGCCCTGGGCGGACCGCTGGGGGTGTTGGTCAACAACGCCTCCACCTTCGAGTACGACGCCTGGAACTCGGTCACCCGGCAAAGCTGGGACGGCCACCTGGAGCCCAATCTTCGGGCGCCCTTCGTGCTCACCCAGGCCATGGCCCGTGCCCTGCCGGCCGAGGCCGAGGGGGTGGTGATCAACCTGATCGACCAGCGGGTCTGGAATCTGACGCCCCATTTCGTCAGCTATACGGTCAGCAAGGCCGGCCTGTGGGCGCTGACGCAAAGCTTGGCCCTGGCGCTGGCGCCGCGCATCCGCGTCAACGCCATCGGCCCCGGGCCGGCGCTACCCAGTCCGCGTCAGACCCAGGCGCATTTCGACGGCCAGTGCGCCTCCTTGCCGCTCGGGCGCGGCACCAGCCTCGACGAGATCCGGCGCGCCGCCCGGTTTCTCCTTGCGGCGCCATCGGTAACAGGGCAAATGTTGGCGCTCGACGGCGGCCAACACCTGGCGTGGGCCTGGCCCCCCGCGGGCACCTTGACCACCCCGCCGCGGGAGTGACCCGTCCCGGGCTCCGGTCCCGACCGTGGGCGGCGAGACGCCGGGCGGCGCTGGCGACGAACGGTCCCGTGATCCGTCCCCTTGCCTCCGTTCACCGTCTCACGTTCCGGGCATGGATGGTCCGATGAGCCCTCGATCCAAGCTGTATTCCCTGCCGCCATCCGGCCTACTGGCCGATGCAAGGGCCGGCCTGCGCCATGTCTTCGTGCGCGACCTGGAACTGCCGGCGCGCATTGGGGTCTATGATCATGAACGGCGCGGGCCCCAGCGCATCCGCGTCAACCTGGATCTGGCCGTGCGCGAGGGGGGCGCGCCACTGGACGATCGGCTGGACAACGTTGTCTGCTACGAGGTGGTGCTGGACCGGGTGCGGGCCATCGTCGCCGCCGGCCATGTCAACCTGGTGGAGACCCTGGCCGAGCGAATCGCCGAGGCGTGCCTGGAGGACAGCCGGGTGCGCCGCGCCCTGGTGCGGGTTGAGAAGCTGGACGTTTTCGCCGACGCGGGCAGCGTGGGCGTCACTCTCGAAAGGCTCAATCCCTTTGGATGATGGCCGCTACGCCGGCCGGGGTGGATCGCACCGCAACGAACCGTTTTCGCAATGACGGCAGCACGTTGGCGCTGCAATAAAACGGACATCCGCCCATCCCATCGGACCCGTCCGTTCGAGTGCCCCACCCGAGACCAAAGCTATAGAACGCTTCGCTGGGGACCTCCGACCAATCGAGGCCCGACTCCGATCCTCAGAGTCGCATCCCCGGCGGACTTGTGCACAGGCCCCGACCTGTCACGAAAGCGACTCGCGACTGTCAAGAACCGAATTCCCGCTCCTGCCACGATCTGGACCCAAAAAAATATTGTTTTTCAATTCAAGGTCTTACAGTGGCTGCCCAATTCATGGGCAAGGGGGGAAAAACGGCGGAATCCCTTGTGATCATGACATCGCCACACGCTCGGTCCACAACGTTATCCACAGGATCGGTGGATAGTTTTTCCCTTGATCTGAGGACCACCCCGGCCCTTAGACCTGATTCGGGGTATGGGATTTCCTGGCCGAAGGGAAGGGCCCCGCGACGGGTGCGCTGCGATGCGGTCGCGCGATGGGACCGGCCTCCGTCGTTCGTGGACAAGGAGGACGCCCCTTCGGTCCAACCCAGTGTCGTTCGAAGGATGGCGACGACCCGTGCCGCATCCCAGTCTCGTCGAGAGGGCGTTCGTCCGTCGTGCCGGGTCGTCCCGACATCAGGCGGACGCCCCATCGGTCACGCCGACCAACCCATGACCGTCCGGTCGCGACCGCGCAGCCGGCGGCGTCCGTCAACCCCGCGCCGCGTGCCATGATCCAGACGCCGCCTTCGCAAAGCCCCCCCCAGTGGCCCGAGCCATCCGAGCCCGAGCCAACGGCCACCGGCGATGATGATCGCGCCACGGTTCCCCATGAGGGTGGGGTCGCGCCCGCCGTGCCGGACGGGACGCTGGAGGAGAAGGGCGCGGCCGTCATCCTGGCCACCTGGCGCACCTTGCCCAATGTGCCGGGCGTCTACCGCATGCTCGACCGGCACGGGGACGCCCTCTACGTGGGCAAGGCGCGGGACCTGCGCAAACGGGTGGTGACCTACACCCGACCCGAGCGGCTGCCCATCCGGCTGCGGCGTATGGTGGCCGCCACCCACCGCATGGAGATCGTCACCACCCACACCGAGGCCGAGGCGTTGCTCCTGGAGAGCAATCTCGTCAAGAAGCTCAAGCCTCGATACAATATTTTGTTGCGTGATGACAAGTCGTTCCCGTTCATCCTGCTCACGGGGGATCACGACTTCCCGCGCGTGGTCAAGCATCGCGGACCGCGCACCCGGCCCGGGCAATACCATGGCCCGTTCGCCTCGGCCATGGCGGTCAACCGAACCCTGGTGGCGCTACAAAAGGCGTTCCTGCTGCGCAGTTGCTCGGACAGCGTGTTCGCCAACCGCACCCGGCCCTGCCTGCTGTTCCAGATCAAACGCTGTTGCGCCCCCTGCGTGGATCGCATCGACGGCCCCGCCTACGACGCCCTCGTGGATCAGGCCCGGGCCTTCCTGGAAGGTCGCAGCCAGGACCTGCAACGCGACCTGGCGCGCCGCATGGAGGAGGCCAGCGCCCGGCTGGCCTTCGAGGAGGCTGCCGGCTACCGCGACCGCATCCGCGCCCTGACGGCCGTGCAAGCGCATCAGGACATCACCCTTCCAGGATTGGGCGAGGCCGACGTGATCGGCCTGCACCAGGCCGGCGGGCAGACCTGCGTGCAGGTGTTCTTCTTCCGCGCCGGTACCAACTATGGCAACCGCGCCTACTATCCGACCCACGCCCGGGAGGACGAGCCGGGGACAATCCTGGAAGCCTTCCTGGGCCAGTTCTACGCCCGCCAGCAGCCACCCCGGGTCGTGCTGCTGTCCGAGCCCCTTCCGAACGCGGCCCTGGTCGAGGAAGCCCTCACCTTGCGCGCGGAACGCCGGGTGCGCCTGCTGATGCCGCAACGCGGCGACCGCCGCAAGGTGGTCGAGCACGCGCTCGCCAATGCCCGCGAGGCCCTGGCCCGGCGCCTGGCCGAGACCGGCGCCCAGCAGAAGCTGCTGGAGGGCCTGGCCGAGGTGCTGGGGCTGGAGAGCCCGCCGGAGCGCGTCGAGGTCTACGACAACTCCCACATCTCCGGGACCAACCCGGTGGGGGCGATGATCGTCGCCGGCCCCGAGGGCTTCCAGAAAAACGCCTACCGCAAGTTCAACATCCGCCAGGCCGAGACCACCGCCGATGACTACGCCATGATGCGCGAGGTCATGGAACGCCGCTTCGGTCGCGCGCTGAAGGAGGACCCGGAGAGGGCACGCGGCCAGTGGCCCGACCTTGTGCTCATCGACGGTGGCCAGGGGCAACTGAACGCCGCGCGGGGGGTGCTGGAGGACCTGGGCATCGAGGACATGCCCCTGGTGGGCATCGCCAAGGGGCCGGACCGGGACGCCGGGCGCGAGCGCTTCTTCCCGCCCGACCGGCCGTCGTTCCTGCTGCCGCCCAACCATCCGGTCTTGTACTTCGTTCAGCGGCTGCGCGACGAAGCGCACCGCTTTGCCGTGGGCAGCCATCAGGCGCGCCGCAAGAAGGCCGCCGGCGCCAACCCCCTGGACACCATCCCTGGCATCGGCGCGACGCGCAAAAAGGCGCTCATGCATCATTTCGGCTCGGCCAGGGCGGTCTCCCAGGCCGGCCTGGCCGACCTGGAGGCCGTCGAGGGCATCAGCGCGGCCCTGGCGCGGACGATCTACGAGACGTTTCACGGCACCGGGGAAGGGCGCTAGAGTGCCCCCAGAATCTCGTCGAACACTGGATGTCCCATGCTCCAACAGCTCCCCAATGCCATGACCCTCGGGCGGATCGTGTTGATCCCCGTGATCATGGTCACCTTCTTCGTCCCCGGGCCGGAAGCCCGCTGGGTGGCCGCCGGCCTGTTCGCCCTCGCGGCGGCGACCGACTGGGTCGACGGCTGGCTGGCGCGGCGCTGGCGGGTGCTGTCCGATTTCGGCCGGGTGCTGGACCCCATCGCCGACAAACTGCTGGTGGCCGCCGTGCTGCTGCTGCTGGCCGGGTTCGACCGGCTGTCCGATCTGGGGCTGGTGGCCGCCGTGATCATCCTGTTCCGGGAGGTCCTGGTCTCCGGCCTGCGCGAGTTCATGGCCGAGCGCGGCGTGGGCATGCCGGTGACCCGGCTCGCCAAGTGGAAGACCACGGCGCAACTGGTGGCGTTGCCGCTGCTGTTGGTGGGCGATGCGGTGAACGTGGGGGGGCTGCCGCTGTCCTGGGTTGGTGAGGCGTTTCTTTGGCTGGCCGCCGTCCTGACCGCCCAGACAGGCTACCTCTACACCCGCCAGGCGCTGGCGCACATGAGGTCGGCGGCATGAGCGCCCCGGCCGGGACCGACTGCTTCGCCGTGGGTGACCGCCTGATGCCGCTGGACGAGGCGCTGGCCCTGCTGGCCGAGCGCCTGACGCCGGTCGTGGCGCCCGAGACCGCGCCGTTGCGCGCCGCCACCGGACGGGTGCTGGCCGAGGATCTGGCGGCGCTGTGCGCCCATCCGGCCGAGGATCGCTCGGCCATGGACGGCTACGCCGCGCGCCACGCCGACCTGTCGGCCGAGACACCCGCCACCCTGCCGCTGGCCGGACGGGTGGCGGCCGGCCATCCCCTCACCGCGCCCGTTCCACCAGGCGCGGCGGTGCGCATCTTCACCGGCGGTGTCATGCCCGAGGGCCTGGATACGGTGATCATGCAGGAGGACTGCGCGGCGACGCCCGACGGCCGCGTGACCCTGCCCGCCGGCATCCCCGCCGGCCGCCACGTGCGCGCCGCCGGGGGTGACTTCCGGACCGGGGACCCGATCCTGCCGGCCGGCCGCCGCCTGCGGGCCCCCGATATCGCGCTCGCCGCCTCGGCCGGCCATGCCGCCCTGCCGGTGTTCCAGCGGGTGCGTGTCGGCGTGTTCTCCACCGGCGACGAGGTGCGCGAGCCTGGCGAGCCCCTCGGCGTCGGCGGGGTCTACGACGGCAACCGCCACGGCATCATCGCCGCCCTGGAGACCCTGGGCGCGGCGGTCACCGACCTGGGCCGGCTGCCGGATGATCCCTCGGTCCTGCGGACCGCCCTCGACGCCGCCGCCGACGGCCACCATCTGTTGGTAACCTCTGGCGGTGTCTCCGTTGGCGGCGAGGACCATGTGCGCGACGTGGTGGCCGATCTGGGGTCCCTGCATTTCTGGCGCCTGGCCATCAAGCCAGGCAAGCCGGCGGCTCTGGGGCATGTGCGCGCGGCCGCCTTCGTCGGTCTGCCGGGGAACCCGGTGTCGGCCATGGTCACGCTGCTGCTGATCGCCCGCCCGGTGCTGCAACGGCTGTCCGGCGAGATCGCCGCGCCGCCACGCCGCTACCCGCTGCCGGCCGGCTTTCATCACCGCGAGTCCGGCGGTCGCCGCGCGTTCCTCCGCGCCTGGGTGGAGGACACGGCGGACGGTCCGGTCGCGCGCCTGTTCCGCTCCCAGGATAGCGCCATGGTCTCGTCCCTGGGTGCCGCCGGCGGCCTTGTGGACCTGCCCGCCGAGGCGGGGGCGATCGCGCCCGGCGACCGGGTGGACTATCTGCCGTTTCACGAGGTGCTGACATGAGGGTGCTCTATTTCGCCTGGGTGCGGGATCGCGTGGGCATGGGCGAGGAGACCGTGCAGCCACCCCCCGAGGTGGCCACGGTGGCCGACCTGATGACCTGGCTGGCGGGGCGCGGCCCCGGCCATGCCGCCGCCTTCGCCGACCCGGGCCGGGTGCGTTGCGCCCTGGACCAGGACTATGCCGCCGCCGATGCCCCGCTGGGGACGGCGCGAGAGGTGGCCTTCTTCCCGCCCGTGACCGGGGGCTGACCCATGATCCGGGTACAGGCCGAGCCCTTCGACCCCGGCGCCGAGATCGCCGCCTTCACGGACACCAGTGGGCGGGTGGGGGCCGTGGCCACGTTCCTGGGCCTGGTGCGCGACCACCACCCCCAAAGCCCGGGGGCCTCCGGACCGGTGCGCGCCCTGACCCTGGAGCACTACCCAGGCATGACCGAGCGCCAGCTCCGGGCGCTGGAGGACGAGGCCCGCGCCCGCTGGCCGGCGCTGGCCGACGTGCTGGTGATCCACCGCCACGGCCACATGGCCCCGGGCGAGCCCATCGTGCTGGTGTGCACCGCCTCGGCGCATCGGGCGGCGGCCCTGGAGGCCTGCGCCTTCCTCATCGACTGGCTGAAGACCAGGGCGCCGTTCTGGAAGCGCGAGGACACCGCCGACGGCGCCCATTGGGTCGAGGCGAAGGACGCCGACGACGCGGCGGCCGCGCGCTGGACGCGATCCGAGTCGGCCTGAGGCTCGCCCGTGTTGGGCGTCGCCAGGACGCCCGCGACGCACCCTTGAGCGCAGGAAATGCGCCTGTTGGCGCTCGCCCGGCCGTTGATATGCATTTTCTGCAATGCAGCGACGATTTTTGTTGCTAGCTCTGCATGGCTCATGTCACAAAGAGGTCACCACGCAAGTGGATCGGGGAGGACCGTCCAAGACGCAGCGAAGCACAAGCCGGCGCGTCGGAACGCGACCGCCGCGAGGGAGA
>JANQGN010000408.1 GCA_028277295.1 Rhodospira sp. | reverse complement strand
CATGCCGACCGCGAATCCGGCCATGAACACCGACAGGGTGAGCTGCGCGCGGCTCACCGAGGTGTCGAAGGCGTCCACCATGGCCGGCAAGGAGGGCAGGTACAGGTCGGTGGACATGGGCCCGAAGGCAACCAGGGTGGTCAGCAACGCCGCCACCGTGCGCGATCGCGGATCCGGATAGGCGCGGCGCGCGGGCGCCGGTGGCCCGGGATCGAGATCGGATGGCGGCGGTGGGGCGGACATGGGGGCACCTGAGACAGAGACACGCCAACGCTCCGCCCTCGGACCAGAGCTTCGGGGGGCACCAGGATCGCGCGGACGTCGGGCCCCCCGGTCCTACACACTGGACGTCCGGTCAGCCAGGGATAAATGAGGCGGGCGCGTGGTGGCGGCGCGGCCGCCCTGGTGATCCCGCTCACAGACGATTGCCGCGAAATCGGCGGAGACTGGCCGCAATTGGGGGGCAGTCTGGATCGAGTCCCAGGACGACCAGGGACACGATGGGCGGAGAAGGGTGATCCGCCAGGTCCGGATGCCTGTCTCGGCACGCCCGAGGGGCGTGGCCGGCGGCCCTGGTTCCGATCGTGGCCAGCGCGATCGTGTCCAGGGGGTCCTGTTACTCCGCCGGCGCGCCATTGATCCCTGGGATGAGACTCGACTCGCCGTCGCGGGCATGCGCGCCATCCGGCCGTGTCCGCCCGAACGACCAGGAGGACCGATCCATGACCCGCATCTCCGTCACGCGCGTCCTGCTGCCCCGCGTCACCGCCGCCGTGGTGGCCTTGGGCGTTGTGGGCCTGAGCCAGGCCGTCCCCGCCGCGCCGGCGGTGTCCGGCCCGGCCGGGATCCCGGTGACCGTGACCACGGCCACGCCGGCGGTCACATCGGCCGACGCCCTGTGCCAGGCGGCGCTGGAGGCGGTGGCCATCGGCCAGCCGGTGCCGGTGGTGGCGGCGCCGTGCCTGCGCGCCTTTGTCCTGGATGCGGATGCGGACGCCGGGGCGGCCCGCGCCCGCCCGGCGCCGGAGGCTTGCGAGGCCCTGCTGCCGTCCCTGGCGACCGGCGAGCCCGTCCTGCTGGGCGCGGCGCTGCCCTGTGTCGAGGACTATGTGGCCCTCGGGGGCGGACAGATGGCCACGCGATAAGGTCAACGGCCCGCCACGAGGAGAGGAAGAGTTTCGGATGCCGCCAGGCCTTGGCGGCCGCGCGGGCGGGTGGGACCTCCCCGACTTCTCCTCGACCCACCCGTCCGCGCCGTCTTGCGTCTCCTGGGGACCACGGGCGATCATGGGCGCCGTCCAAGCTCTCGTCCGCGCCGTCGTGCGCGCGGCATCGCCCTGGAACCCGTCGTCATGCCGCTGGTCGCCCCGCCCTCGCGTCGATCGCCCAGGCTCTCGCCCCTCCAGCGGGCGCTAGGCTGCGTGCCGCTCGCCTTGGTGGCGGGCGGACTTCTGGGCGGCTGCGTGCAGAGCACGCCGACCTACACCCATTTGCCCGTCCCTGGCACCGTCTCCCCCCGCCCGGCCGGGGCGATGATCCCGGCGCCCGACCCGGCGCCGGCCACGCCCGCGATCGCCACCCAGGGACCGACCGAACCAACAGGGTCGGGAACGTCCACGCCGGGTGTCGGGGCCGGCGCCTGCGGGCGTTTGCAGGCTCTGCGGGCGTACCGGGCGAGCCTGCTGGACCTGATCGCCGCCATCGAGGCTGGCGGCGTCACCCCGGCCGAACGCACCGACCTGATGCAGGCCATGGCCCGGCTGCACGGCGCCGAGGCCGACATGGCCACCGCCGCCGCCGACGTGGCCGGCGCCCGCTACCGCTTGCAGGCGCTGACCGGGGGCGCCCTGGCGGCCGAGGACCTGCCCCCATGCCGGTGACACCCTCGTGACGGCCCGACCGCGCCGGCTGCTCTGCTTGACGGGCGCCAGGCCCTGCCCCAGTCTTTCCGGGCCAGGTGCCGTATCCGGGTGCCTGCGCAGGCCACGTGCGCGGCCGGGAGAAGACGAGCGATGCTGAAGTTCTCAGACTATTCCCTGCGCGGCAAGATGAATGCCGTGATTTTCTTTAGCAACGCCCTGCTGCTGGCGATCATCGCCGCCAGCTTCGCCCTCTGGTCCTACCTGGCCTACAAGCAGACGCTGGAGTCCCGCATGGCCACGGTGGCCGGGCAGTTGGCCAACGCCACGCCCCTGGGTGTCGCCACCGGCAACCATGGCGCCGTGGGCACATTCCTCAACGGCTATGACCATGAGAAGGCGATCGCCATCGCCACCATCCTGGATCGTGATCTTGGCTTGAAGGCCCGAGAGGGCGGCGATCCCTTCGCCCTTTACGTGCGCGACGACCGATCCCCTGAAGCCGTGGTGCCCGGCGATCCCTGGGCGGTGTTGCCGGACGCCCTGGAGCGGTCGGTGAACAAGGCCCTGGAGGACCTGCGCGCCCCGGCGGAGCGTGGTCACGCGGCCACGCGGGCCGTGATCTGGGTCGGCGACCGGTGCGTGGTGGTGCATCCCTTGATGTACGAGGGCGGCCTGATCGGACACGTGCTGATCCTGTCCGATCTGCATGCCTTCTGGGCGCGGGCGCTCGACCGGGCGCCCTTCTTCGCGGCGGCGCTGCTGGCCATCCTGGCCGTGGGCTTCCTGGTGGCCGACCGGGTGCAACGCCTGGTGACCCAGCCCATCGTCGACCTGGCGCGCACGGTGCGGGCGATCACCGATGGGCAGCGCTTTGACCAGCAGATCGAGGGCCGGCGCTATTCCGGCGAGTTGGCCGAGTTCGTCCAGGACTTCAACGCGCTGCTGCGGGTTGTCAACGCGCGCGACAAGGCGCTGGAGCGCTCCAACGCCACCCTGGCCAAGCGGGTGGAGGAGCGCACCGCCGAACTGCTGCGCAAGAACCAGGCGCTGGCGGTGGCCAGCGAGCAGGCCCAGGCCGCCAACATCGCCAAAACCCAGTTCGTGCAGGTGATCACCCACGAGCTGCGCACGCCCCTGAACGCCATCAAGGGCTATAACGACATGATGCTCGACATGTTCGAGGACGAGGACGACGAGGAGGCGGTGGAGCGCGACGAGGTGCTGCACTGCCTCAACCAGACGCGTCTTGCCGTCCGCCACAACATCGACCTGGTCAACCAGGTGCTGGACTTCTCCAGCATCGAGGCCGGCAAGCTGACGGTGCAGCCGCGCACCCACGATCTGCGC
>JANQGN010000372.1 GCA_028277295.1 Rhodospira sp. | reverse complement strand
GTCACCAAGGAGGGGACGCTCGCCGGGCCCCGGGTGCTGGAGCACATGGTGGACACGGTGCTCTACTTCGAGGGCGAGCGCGGCCATCCCTACCGTATTCTCCGGGCGGTCAAGAACCGCTTCGGGGCCACCGACGAAATCGGCGTGTTCGAGATGAGCGACCGCGGCCTGCTGGAGGTGGACAACCCCTCGGCGCTGTTCCTGGCCGAGCGGCGCGGCAACGTCTCGGGAGCCTGCGTGTTCGCCGGCATCGAGGGCAGCCGGCCGCTTCTGGTGGAGATCCAGGCCCTGGTGGCGCCCGCTGGGGGGGGCTCGCCCCGCCGCGCCGTGGTCGGCTGGGACTCCAGTCGGTTGGCCATGGTGCTGGCGGTCCTGGAGGCCCGGTGCGGCCTTGCCTTGGGCGGCAATGACGTATATCTCAACGTGGCGGGTGGCTTGCGGATCAACGAGCCGGCCGCCGACCTGGCCGTGGCCGCGGCCCTGGTCTCGGCGGCCAGTGGCACGCCGGTGCCCGCCGACATGGTGGTGTTCGGCGAGATTGGGCTGTCCGGGGAGGTGCGACCCGTGACCCAGGCTGGCGGGCGCATCCGCGAGGCGGCCAAGCTGGGGTTTGCGGCGGCGCTCATGCCGGCGACGCCCGAGCCCGGCCAGCGCCGTGTCAGGAACGGGTCCGCACGTGGTCCCACATCTGGGACCACGCATGGCTCCAAGAGCGGGGCGTCCCGGCCAGGGCAGGCGAATGGCGTCGCCGAGCCCCGATCCAGCGGGGAACTGGCGGTCCGTATCCTTGGGCACCTGCAAGACCTGGTCGGCCTGTTGGGCGTGGATGCCGCGTCCATGGCTGGGATCGGCGCCGGCGCGGCGACCAACGGGAAGCCCGAGAGGGGAACGAGCGATGGGCGTGGATAACTGGCCGATCAATCCCGTGGACATGGGGGTGTTGCTGATCCTGCTGATCTCGGCGATTCTGGCGTTCTTTCGGGGATTCGTGCACGAGGTCATGGGAATCGGCGCCTGGGTCGGCGCGGTGCTGGTGGCCATCTACGGGCTACCGGTTGTTCAACCCTACGCGCGAGAATATATCCCTCTGGAGTGGGCCGCTGATCTGGGGGCCGCCGTGGCCCTGTTCCTGGTTGCCTTGGTGGTGTTCTCGGTGATCACCACCCTGATCGCCCGGCGGGTCCAGGATAGCGCGCTGAACAGCCTGGATCGCTCCCTTGGGTTCCTGTTCGGGCTGGCGCGGGGCGCCGTCGTCGTGGTGATCCTCTACGTGGCTGCGTCATGGCTGGTGCCCCCCGAGGCGCAGCCGCCCTGGGTGCAGCAGGCGCGAAGCATGCCCATCATCCGCGACGGCCAGGATGCCCTGTACGCCATGCTGCCCGCCGAACTCCTGGCCGAGGAAGAGCGCCTGCGGCTGCAGGCCGGTCAGGCCGCCGACGGGGTCAACAAGGCCCTGGACGCGCAACAGGCGTTCGAGGACTTGCGTCAGCCCCGGCCCGAGGCGCCGCCGCGCCCCGAACCCGACGGATATCAGCCCGACGAACGCCGGGAGATGAACAGGCTGATCGAGAGTCATCAATGATCCCAGAACCAGGCCCGGACCCGGTCGGTGGTCCTGTCGCGCCGACCCGCTTGCGCTCAGCCCGGTCTTCGCGTGCCGATGTCCAGGGGGCCATCCGTGCCATGCCGGCGGAGCCCTGGCCCCTCTATGCCTACGATCCGGAGGCCGACCGGTTGCATGACGAGTGCGCCGTGTTCGGGATCTTCGGGACCCCGGACGCCGCCGCGCACACGGCGCTGGGCCTGCATGCCCTGCAGCATCGCGGTCAGGAAGCCACCGGCATCGTCGCCCATGACGGCGAGCGCTTCAACGCCCACCGCGACGTCGGCCACGTGGGAGATGTGTTCGCCAGCCGGGTGGTGATGGACAGGCTGGTTGGGGACGCGGCGATCGGCCACAACCGATATTCCACCACCGGGGCGCCCAACCCCCGAAACGTTCAGCCGCTGTTCGCCGAACTGGACCTGGGCGGCATCGCCATCGCCCACAACGGCAATCTCACCAACGCCATGACCCTGCGCCGCGA
>JANQGN010000128.1 GCA_028277295.1 Rhodospira sp. | reverse complement strand
GCTCTTGTTGTGCGGACGGAACCAGGCGCTTTGGAACAGCACGGGCTCCAGGCCAAACGCGGCGCCCTTGATCGACAGCAGGCGGTCGCGGAAATGCAGTGGCGTGGTGACGCGCGAACAGACCACCGAGGACTCCACGCCAGGCAGGATGGTCTTATCCAGGAAGGCGGCAATCTTCCGCCGGTACCCCTCGGCGATCTCGGTCCAGTCGTCGCCACTGTCCAGGTGCGGCACGGGCGACAGCACATAGAACGAGTCGCAGCCGGGCGGGGCCATGGACGGATCTGTCGCCGTCGGCCGGTACAGATAGACGCTGAAGTCGTCGGCCAGCCTGTGGTGCTTGAAGATGTCGTCCAGCAGGCCCTTGTAGCGCGGCCCCAGCAGGATGGTGTGATGGCCGACGTCCTCATAGCGGCGGTTGGTGCCGAAGTACCAGACGAGCAGGCTCATGGAGTAGCGGGCTCGGTCCAGCTTGCGGTCGGTCCAACGCTTCCGGAACACCGCCGGGACCATCTTTTTGTAGAGCCAGGCCGAGTCGGCGTCGGAAACGACGATATCGGCGGGGATCGCCTCGCCCGAGGTCAGGCGCACGCCCTTGGCGGTGCCATCCTGGATCAGGATCTGCTCGACCTCGCTGTTCAGGCGAATGGTATTCCCCTGATGGGTTTCGATCAGCCTGGCCATGCCCTTGGCCATCTGGCCAGTGCCACCCATGACAAAGTGGACGCCCCATTGCCGTTCCAGATAGGCGACCAGGCTGTAGACCGAGGTCGCGTTGAACGGATTGCCGCCCAGGAACAGGGGATGGAAGCCCAGGCCGATGCGCAGCCGTTCGTCCTTGATATGCTTGGAAACATGCGCATGCACCGATCGATCCGAGCGCAGCCAGATCAGGTTCGGCAGGATCTTCACCATGTCCAGCAAGGTGTTGAAGGGCACATCCGCCAGCTTCATGAAACCCGTATGAAAGATCTGGCGGCTTTCCTTCAGGAATCGTTCGTAGCCCGCGACGTCGCTGGGCGCGAACTTGGCGATCTCGGCGCGCATGGCCTCGGCATCATCGCTGCACGTCAGCCAGGCGCCGTCCGGGAAACGAATCTTGTAGAAGGGGCTCAGCTTGCGCAGTTCGACGTCCTCGGACATCGCGCGGCCGCACAACTCCCACAGTTCCTCGAACAGGAAGGGGGCGGTGACGATGGTCGGGCCGGCGTCAAACGTATAGCCGTCCACGGTGAAGGGGGCGCCCCGGCCCCCCACGGTGTCCTGGCGGTCCACAACGGTCACGCGATAGCCGCGCGCCCCCAGGCGGATGGCCGCCGCCAATCCCCCGAAGCCGGCGCCTACGACCACGGCATGCGGGGTTCCGCCCCCCCCGGTCCCACCATCCGGCCCCTCCGCGCGACGCGGCATGGTGGGCATCGTCTTGATCATGGACATGAACGATCCCGTAAGAAAGAGTCCAGCGACTGTCAGCCTGGGTTGACTATACCAGTGTCAATCTGGCGCGATCAATGGCCCGATGGCCTGTGCGGCCAAATCACGCTAACCCTGCAATACCATCCGTGCCGCCTGGTTCCAAGGACACGGCACGGCGGGCGGTGAACGGGTCGGTTGTCGAGACGAAAAGGTGTTGACCATGCGGGTGCAAACGATCGAGGTTCCCTATGACAGCGGCTGGCGCGACCGGCGCATGGGGCGTGGCGTGGCGCCGCTGGTCGACCAGGCGGTCAGTCCCGCGGCACGGGCGGCGGGCTGGTCGATGCGGCGGCATCGAGTCGATGTGAAGGCGCCGTTCACGGTGGAGGCCGCCACCGCTTTCGCCCTGCACCGCGAGACCGCGACGGCGGTGGCCGCGACCCTTGACGAGGGCGCCTTTCCCCTTGTCGTCTCCGGTAACTGCAATGTTGCCGCGATCGGCGCGGTCACGGGCCTGCGCCGGAGCCGAGGCGCGGACGACGTGGCCTTGCTCTGGCTCGACGCGCACGCCGACTGCGAGACACCCGAAACCACCGAAAGCGCCTTCCTGGATGGCATGGGGTTGGCGATGCTGGCCGGAGAATGCTGGCGCGGGCCGATGGCGGCTTTGCCCGGGTTCGCGCCACTGGCCGGGCCACGCGTGGCGTTGATCGGCGCCCGGCAGGTGAGCGAGGCGGAGGTCGCCCTGATGCGGCGCCTGGGTATTCATGCTTTGCCGGTGGCCGCCCTGACGGAGGCGAGCGCCGCCGCCGCGCTGACGCCGATCCTGACCGATTGGCGTCGCGACGGGGTGCGCGCCGTCTACCTTCATGTTGACGTGGATGTGTTCGATCCGGCGAAGGTCGCGCCGGCCAATTGCTTCGCCGAGCCGAACGGCTTGATGCCCGCCCACGTGCGCGATCTGGTCGCGGTCGTCGGCCGGGCTCTGTCCATCGGGGCCATGGCCTTGACCGCCTACGATCCCGACTGTGATCCTGACCGAGGTGTGCCACCGGCCGCCGCCGAGATCGTCGCTGCTGTGTTGGAAACCGCTGGGGTGTCCGCGGTTCGCCGATAGCCTGAACCCATACACTGGGATGTTTTGGGGTTGACGGCCGCCCGTGCCTTGTCCCATCGTCACCGCACCATGAAGACCATGCCGCACATGACGTCGATCCTACGACTGGATCTCGCGCTGGCCCTACGGGGCTGATGAGCGCCCCATCGCCGCATCCGCGTACACGCGGGCGGTGATCGCCTCCAGGGTCGTTAGACCGCCGACGTCACCCCGCAAGGTCACCCCCCAGCCATGGTTTCCCAGGACACACGCTTTCCTCGCGCGATTCCGTGCGGTTTTGATGGTTGCCCCGCGGCCGTCCGGCCGCCTTTGACGACGCCGCGACTATCCACCGGCCGCCGGCCGCCTCGTGCGTGGCCAGCCGGCGGCCGCGGCCCGGCCACGCTCCCGCGCGACTCGCGGCATTCTCTCGCATGAACAGTCCGGCGCGCACGGCGCGCCCACCCCGGATGACCCGCTGACGACGATCTCGGAGACGTTCCCATGCCTGTGGACCCGACGACCAAGTACAAGCCCTTCACGCCCATTGACCTCCCGGACCGCCGCTGGCCGTCGGCGGTGATCAGCAGGGCGCCCATCTGGGCCTCGGTGGACCTGCGCGACGGCAATCAGGCCCTGGTCGAGCCCATGGGGATCGAACGCAAGCTGCGCCTTTACAAGGCGATCGTGGACATGGGCTTCAAGGAGATCGAGGTCGGCTTCCCGGCCGCCTCGCAGACCGATTTCGACTTCGCTCGCCACCTCATCGAAAACGACATGGTGCCCGAGGACGTCACCCTGCAGGTGCTGGTGCAGGCGCGCGAACACCTGATCCGCCGCACCTTCGAGGCGCTCAAGGGCGCGCCCCGGGCCATCGTGCATGTCTACAACTCCACCTCCACGTTGCAGCGGCGGGTGGTGTTCGGCATGGACCGGGACGGTATCATCGATATCGCCCGCGAGGGCGCCACCCTCATCCATGAACTGGCCGGCGAGACCGACACCGAAATCCTCTACCAGTACTCACCGGAAAGCTTCACCGGGACCGAGCTGGATTTCGCCGTCGAGATCTGCGAGGCGGTGATGGACGTGTTCGAGCCCACGCCCCAGAAGCGCATGATC
>JANQGN010000079.1 GCA_028277295.1 Rhodospira sp. | reverse complement strand
CTGCGCGACCGCCTCGCCGGCAAGCGGGTGCTGCTCTACACCGGCGGCCACAAGAGCTGGTCGATCGTCTCCACCCTCCAGGACATGGGCATGACGGTCATCGGCACCTCGGTGCGCAAGGCCACCGCCGACGACAAGGAGCGCGCCCGCGCCCTGCTGGACGAGGAGGGCACCCTCTTCGGCGCCATCCCCAACGCCGAGATGTACCGCATGCTCAAGGAGGGCGAGGCCGACATCATGCTGTCCGGCGGCCGCTCTCAGTTCGTGGCCCTGAAGGCGCGGCGGCCCTGGCTGGACACCAATCAGGAGCGTCACCACGCCTACGCCGGTTACGAGGGCTTTATTACCCTCGCCGAACGCATCGCGCTGACCCTGGATGCCCCCGTTTGGGACCAGGTGAACCGGCCCGCCCCCTGGGAGCACAAGGAGGCTCCGCGATGACCGGCGCCCCGACCCGCCGCAAATCCCTCACCATCGATCCCCTCAAGGTGAGCCCGCCGCTGGGCGCCGCCCTGGCGCTGCTGGGGGTGGACCGGGGGTTGCCGCTGCTCCACGGCTCCCAGGGGTGCACGGCCTTCGCCCTGGTGATGCTGGTGCGCCACTTCCGCGAGGCCATCCCCCTGCAAACCACGGCCATGGGCGAGATCGAGACCATCCTCGGCGGCACCGACAACCTGGAGTCCGCCATCCGCACCATTGCCACCAAATCCCAACCGTCGGTGATCGGCGTCTGCCCGACCGCGCTCACAGACACGCGGAGCGAGGACATGGACGCCGACTTGCGCCGTATCCGCGAACGGCTGGCCGATGTGCTGGGCGAGACCCTGGTGGTGCACGTGCCGGCGCCGGACTTCATCGGTGGTTTGCAAGAGGGCTGGGCGGCGGCCGTCCAGGCCATCGTCGAGGCCGCCGCCCGCCCGCGCCCACGCGCGACGGGTCATGTCACCGTGCTGGCCGGGAGCCACCTCACCGTGGGGGACCTGGACGGCCTGCGCGACCTGATCGGCGCCTTCGGCCTGACGGCGACCGTCCTGCCGGACCTGGCGGGATCCCTCGATGGGCACATCCCCAAGGACTGGCGGCCCGTCAGCCTGGGCGGTACCCCCGCCGAGGCGCTGCCCGATCTGGGCCGGGCCGAGGCGATCCTGGTCCTCGGTGAACACATGCGCCCGGCCGCCGAGGCCCTGCACGACCGGACCGGCGTTCCTATGACGGTCATGGAGACGCTGACCGGTCTGGATGGCGCCGACCGCCTGGTGGCCTGGCTCACCCGCCTGTCGGGTCGGCCGGCGCCGGCCTGGGTGCGCCGTGACCGGTCGCGGCTGCAAGATACGCTGATCGATGCTCACTTCGCCGTGGTCGGCCAGCGGGTGGCGATCGCCGCCGAGCCTGACCTGTTGCGGGCGCTGGTCACGTTGGCCACCGACCTGGGCGCCGCCGTGCCCGTGGCCGTCACCACCGCCCGCGCGCCTGGCCTGGATGGCTTGCCCGTCGATCGGGTGCTGGTGGGGGACCTGGATGATCTCGAAACGGCGACCCGGGCCGCTGGCGGCTGTGACCTGGTGATCGGCCCCTCCCCGGCGGCGCGGGCGGCCGCCAACCTTGGCGTGCCGCTGCTACGGGTCGGCTTCCCCCAGGTGGACCGGGTCGGCGCCCAGCATGCCGTGCTCGCCGGCTATCGCGGCACCCGGGAGATGGCCTCGGCCATCGCCAACGCCCTCATCGACGCTCACGCCGGGCATCATGGCCACCCGCCGCCGGCATCCTCGTCCCACTCCAGCGCGGAGGCCGACCATGAGTCATGCCCGCCGGTTGCGGCTGATTGATCCGGGCGCGCCGCCGCCCCCCCTGTCGGAGGAGACCCGCCCCGTGAAGGTCGCGCTCGCCACCCATGACATGGCCGCCGTCAACGCCCATTTCGCCGGGGCGCGCACCCTGGCTATTTACGACGTCACTCCCGACGGCTGGTCGCTGGTGGAGGCCGTGCAGTTCGACGAGGTCACGGCCGAGGACGGTGGC
>JANQGN010000054.1 GCA_028277295.1 Rhodospira sp. | reverse complement strand
TAGGCCAGGTGCTTGTCGGACAGGGGCCGGCGAGACCAGTCCGTGAAGCGCATGCTCTTGTCGATCCGCGCCTTGGCGAGACGGGTCGCCAGGGTCTCGTAGCTGACCTGGTCGCCGAAGCCGCACACCATCGCCGCCACCTGGGTATCGAAGATCGGCTGTGGCAGTTCGCCCATGTGGCGGTGGAAGATCTCAAGGTCCTGGCGGGCGGCATGGAAGACCTTGAGCAGCGAGCGGTCGCGCATCAGGTCCATCAAGGGCGTCAGATCGATGCCCTCGGCCAGGGGATCAATGCACCGCGCCTCGTCCGCGCCGGCCACCTGCACCAGGCAAAGCAGCGGCCAGTACGTCTTTTCACGCATGAATTCGGTGTCGACGGTGACGAACCGGTCGCCGCGTAACCCCTCGCAGAACACCGCGAGCTGCTCTGTAGACTGAATCAAGGCCATAGTCGCCTTCTAGCCCCTGGCCGGCAGGATGGCAAGCGTCGCCAGCGCAAAGCCAGGGCTCTGAACCCGGATGACAGATCCGTTAGGTTGCTCGTTTCCGTTGGAGATCCTTCGCACCCTTTGGGTGCTCAGGATGAGGTTTATACATTTAAAACAACCTCATCCTGAGGGCGTGAAACGACCGAAGGATCTCCATCGCGTGCTCCGGTCCTCTCGGAAGGCGCTTCTTAAACGATCGTCCATCCGGGTTCGGAGCCCTGGAGAAGGCTGTAACAGCTTGATCCATAGGCATAAAAATGTGTGAATCGGATGGCTAAGGGGGCGAGGCGATCTCCAAAGAAGGCCCACACCGCCGAAGGTCTGGCGAAGGCCATCCCGACGTGATCCTGACGCCTATGGGTCATCGCCCCCAAATCTGGTCGCAGTGTGCTTCACACATCGCGCCTATGCGCCGCCACGGCCAGCACCCCGGCGCGGGTGGCCTGGTCGGCGGGAACCCACGCGATGCGCAGGCCGCGCGCCGTGAACGCGCGCTCGTAAGGCGCGCGCAGGGTCTCGCCGCCCACCAGCACCACGGCGTTCGTGGTGGCCTCGGGATAGCGGGCAAGGGCGCCGTCCAGTTCGGCGCCGATGAGCACGCCCGACAGGAAACTCGCGATATCGTCGGCGGCCAGGGCGTCATAAAGGAACCGGCCGCGAGACGAGAACACGTGATGCAGTGGGCCACCGGGGCGGGCCGCCTGGGCCAGGCCCTGATCGAAGGCGGCTGGATCGAAGGGGGTGTCGGCCGTCGCCGGCTCCCCCAGGATCGAGTGCCCGAGCAACACGGCGCGTAGTTCCCCGGTCACGAAGGTGGTGAAGTCGACGAGGCAACCGTCGTTGGCCCGCGCCCACTTCGAATGGGTCCCCGGCAGGCAGAACAGGCCGTCGGTGTGCCCCAGCAGGGCCATCGCGCCCAGGATCTGCGCCTCCTCCCCGCGCATCACGTCCACGTGGCCCTCGGTGTCTCGCAGATGCACGCCGGGCAGGATCCAGGCGCCCGCCAACCCCTCGGCGGGCACGATACGCGCGGCCAGTTCCTCGGCCCCCACGGGCAGCGGCGGTTGCCCGGCCTTGCGCCAGCCGGAGGGCGCGCCGACCATGCCCGCCATCAGCACCGGCGGCGTGCCCGTCGCCTCATCGCGCCAGGGGGCCAGGCGCTCGCGGGCATAGTCCGGGAACGATTGCCCGGACATGGACCGCAGGCCCCGGCCCGAGGGCACGGTGTCCAGCACCGCGCCGGTCTCGCACTCCACCAGCCAGGCGCGGAAGCTGGTGGTCCCCCAGTCGACGATGATCACGCGGGTCATGCGGGGGCGCCTGTCATGCCGTCGACAGCCGCCGCCACGCGGCCACCAGGTCGCGGGCGATCGCGCCCACCTCCGAGGCCGGCCGGCCAGGCTTGTACAGCGCCGAGCCGAACCCGAACCCATGGGCGCCGACGGCGTGAAAGGCGGCCATGGACCCGCCGTCGATACCGCCCACGGGAACCAGGCGCGTGTGCGCGGGCAGCACCGCGCGAATGTCCTTCAGATAGGCCGGCCCTAGCGTCGTCGCCGGGAAGATCTTGAGGGCGCGGGCGCCATGGCGGGTGGCCAGCAGGGCCTCGGTGGGCGTCATGCAGCCGGCCAGGGGCACCAGGTCGGAGCGCACGGCGGCCTCGATGACGGTCGGGTCGGTGTTGGGCGTGATCACCAGCCCGGCACCCAGCGCCGCCAGCCGGCCCACATCCTCGGCCGTCAGCACCGTGCCGGCGCCGACGACCACCCGGGGCGGGCAATGGGTTTGCAATAGGGCGATGCTGTCGAAGGCGTCCGGCGAGTTCAGCGGTACCTCAAGAAGGGTGAAGCCGGCGGCGACCAGGGCGCCGGCGACGGGCAGGGCCTCATCAGGGGTGATGCCGCGCAGGATGGCCACCAGGGGCATGGCGGCGAAGGCGGCCTCGAAACGAACGGTGGTATGCGCCGGCGGTGTGCGCGTCACCATTCCGCGACACTCCCGTCCTCATGGCGCCAGACCGGGTTGCGCCAGGCGTGACCCTCGGCGGCGCGCGCGATCACCACATCCTCGTCGATCTCCACCCCCAGGCCCGGTCCCTCTGGCACCGTCATGAAGCCGTCCGCGCTCACCGTCAGCGGCGCCGGGTCAACCAGGTAGTCCAGAATGTCCGAGTTCACATTGTAGTGGATGCCCAGACTGAATTCCTGGATGAAGGCGTTGTGGGCCACGGCGTCCAGTTGCAACGAGGCCGCCAGGGTCAGCGGTCCCAGCGGGCAGTGGGGGGCCAGGGCCACGTCGTAGGTCTCGGCCAGGGCGGCGATCTTGCGGCCTTCGGTCAGGCCCCCGCAGTGGGACAAATCGGGCTGGATGATGTCGACGGCGCCCGAGTCCAGCACCGGCTTGACCTGGGTGCGGTGGAACAGCCGCTCCCCAGTGGCGATGGGATAGCCCAGGCCCTGGGTGATGGCGGGCAACACCGGCAGATTCTCTGGCAGCACCGGTTCCTCGACGAACAGGGGGTGGAAGGGCTCCAGTTCGCGCAGCAGAACCTTGGCCATGGGCCGGTGAACGCGGCCATGGAAGTCGATGGCGATGCCGATATCCGGGCCCACCGCCCGGCGGGCCTCGGCCACGCGGGCAACGGCCGCCTCGATCTTGGCGTGACTGTCGACGATGGCCAGTTCGGCGGTGCCGTTCATCTTGAAGGCGGTGAAGCCCTTGTCGACGATCGCCCGCGCCTGCCGGCCCACGTCGTCCGGGCGGTCG
>JANQGN010000351.1 GCA_028277295.1 Rhodospira sp. | reverse complement strand
CGTCGTCGTAATCGCGGGTGGGCAGGGTGGCCGCGTCCTCGATGGTCAGCGCCGGGGGTGGGGTGGCCTGGGCATCGCCGGCCCAGGCGCCGGCCAGCGCGGGCGGCTGTGCCGCCCCCAGGTGCGCCCAGACGCGGGACAGACGCGGGGGCGCGGCGGCGTCGGTCTCCGGGCCGATCTCCTGATCCAGGGTCTCGACAAAGCCGAAGCCGGCGAAGCGGCGGTCGTCATGGTCGAAGCCGCCATCGGCGTACTGGTACAGGCTGGCGCGGCGATGGCCTGTGACGTGGTCGATGCCGGTCAGTTGCCGGACCACCGGGCGATGACGGGGGAGGAGGGTGGCCCAGGGGCGGTCCGAGTCCCGGGCCGTCAGATAGTCGCGGCCCGACCAGCCCCACGCCAGCCGGTGTTCGAAGCCGGTGCCGGTGTGCACCGCGCGCAGCAGCCCGGGCCGGGTCTCGCCCACCAGGGGCAGGTACTGGAGCGCGCCCTCGGCCTGGACCGGGGTCCGGGACGACCACACCAGCGCCGGCCGTCCCTCGGCCAGGATGTCCAGCACCTGAAGCTCCGAGGCGCCGTCCAGGCGCGGCACGCCAGCCAGCACCCGGGGCGGGCCGAAGCGGTTGCCGGCGATGTTGTGCCAGACGGTGATCTCTCCGTCGCCGATCAGCATGAGGTCGGCGCGGCCGTTCAGGGTCAGGTCGGCCAGGATGACCCGATCCGGTCGCGCGTCCACGGGCAGCACCGGGGCGCCGTCCATTGGGAAGGGGGCGCCGAAGCGGCCCTCGCCCGTGTGCGGCCAGACCTCCACGCCACCGGCGGTGACCCGCACCAGATCCGACAGGCCGTCGCCGGTCATGTCGGCCCAATGGTAGCCGCCTTGCATGAGGGAGGAGCCGACGGGGCCGCCGGTGTGGGTGACGGGCTTGGTGATGGTCCGCGCGGCCTCGAAGCCATGCGGACCGCTGGCCGGGTACCAGTCGAATGTCTCGCCCCGATCCACCAGCAGGTCGGGATAGCCGTCGCCGTTCAGGTCGGCGAACTGCACCCGGGCGCCGCCGAAGTCGACACGGGGCTGGGCGTGGAGCGGGCTGTGGGCTTGCCAGGCCCCGCCGCGCGGGTCGGCCTCATAGCGCCAGCCGCCGGCCTCGCGTCCCACCAGGGTGGCGGCCTCGGCGCGGCCGTCGCCGTCGCGGTCGGTGACCGACAGCGCGAACTCGGCGGCCTTGGGTGCCTCCGTCAGGGGCCGGGCCGGGGCGAAGCGGCCGCCGCCCAGGTTCTCGCGCCACAGCCAGGCGTTCATATCGCGGGTCAACAGGCCCTGGAGACCGTCGCCCTTGAGATCAATGAACAGATGCGTGCCCCGGTCGATGGCGCCGATCAGGCCGCCGTCCGGGGCCGACGCGGCGCTCTGGAAGCCGTCGCCGATCTCGGCGGCCGCGTAATCGAAGGTCAGATCCGGTGTCGCGCGGGTGGCGGCCGGGTCGCCGCCCCCGGCGGGACGATAGCCCACGCGCCGGGCGGCGGTCAGGGTGGCGCCATCGGTGGTCTGGTCAAAGTCGAGTTCGGTGGCCGACACGCACACCGGTCCCGCCGTCTCGGCCAGGCGATGGACCATGAGCACCCGGCGGCACAGACGGCGCGTGCGCACCTCGAACCCGCGGCGATAGCTGGAGTACGTGTCCTCCCGCGCCGACCAGGGGCGGGTTTCGGCGGGGTTGGGCAGGTCGCCCACCATCTCGTGTTCGCCGTAGTCGAGCACGACCTCGAACAGCCAGGCGAGCCCCGCCGGCATGGGCTCGTCCGGCCCCCAGGGACGGCTGGCGCCATAGTGGATGCGCTTGAGGTAGCGCATGGTCTGGCGCGCGGGGTCCAGGCGCGGGCGCTCCTCCGGGCGGGTGGTGTCGACGCCCGCCAGGTCCTCGGGCTTGTAGGTGAACAGAATGACGTCGCCATTGGGATGGTGGCGGCGCTCCAGCAGCCATTCGGACACCCGCTCCGGCCGGTCGGGATCGGCGATGCGGCTGAGTCCGTCGGCGCGGGCGCCATATATGCTGACCGTGCCGTCGCGGCCGTGGCGGCGCCAGTGCACCCGGCCGGTGCCGTCCTCCACCCAGCGCTCGACGCGTTCGAACAGGCGCTCGATGCGCGCTCGCCAGCGCTCCACGCGATGACCGGCGCGGGTCTCGGTGATCGGCTGTCCGGCGGCGTCGCGGGTCGGCACGATCTCCGTGCCCCCCAGCGCGAAGCGATCGGCGTCGTCGCGGTAGGTGGGCAGGCGCCATTGCATGTCACGGGTCACGGCCTCGGTGCCGGCTAGCGTCCATCCGACTCCCACCGGACTGTTCACCCGCGATCCGCCATAGCCCATCGACAGACTGGGGCCGAAGCCGCCGCGCCCGGGGGGCAGGGCGATCGGAAACGACGCCTGGGCGCCGCCATCCATCGATCCGACCGTCACCTCGCAGTCGAGAACGGCGCGCTCGAACGCGAACTCGCGCGGGCGGAGCGCGGCGCGGCCGCTCACGGGCCGGCCCCGCTGATGGTGTACGCGATGACCAGGAAGATATCCGTGATCTTGTCGTGGCCCATGGCGCCCGTCCCGGCGTCGGGCGCCAGCGCGTCGGCGTCGGTGACGGCGAGGGTGTGGGTGCCCAGCACGCCGCCGGGGAAGGCGTTGGCGACGCTGGCGGTGGCCAGCCCGCCATGGTCCGCGTCGCCGGCGAAGCCGGTCGCCGGGCGGCCGTTGAGGGAGAAGCTGGCGCCGCTGCCGTCGATGCCCGGCGCGGTCTGCAGCACCAGCCGGGTGGCGGTCACGTCGAGGGTCCGGCCGCGCAGGAAGAGGGGGAAGTGCACCTCGGCGATGTCGAAGTCCACGCCGGTGCCCTCGGCCGAGGACACCAGCCGCTGATAGGCGGCGGAGGCATCCTGGCGCAGGCTGAACACGCGGGTCTGGTCGGTGTTGCCGAAGATGGCCACCAGGGAGCGGTCGAGCGCCGCCGCCTCGTCCTCCACGTCGTCGCGCAGGCCGGCGTCATAGTCCGCCGTGTAGCTGATGTTGATCAGCACGTCGGTGATGGAGTCGTAGTTGAAGGGCTTGAAGGTGCGCGGCAGGTCCAGCCGCCAGGCGCTGATCGCGCCGCTGCCCTCGAACGGCAGGTAGCGGTCGTCGCGGAAGTTCAGCTCGAACACGCCCGCGTCGGCCTGGGCCGTGGACGAGGCGATCATGGCGTCCCGCGCGCGCGGCGCGGCGACAAGGGGTTGGGCCAGATCAGGGGTCGAGCGGATGTGGCTTTCCGTGAGCGCCAGGGTGGCCGAGATGTTGGTGTAGGGGCCGGCGACACAGGGGATGGTCAGCCGCACCGCCTTGATGCGGCGCTTGTACTGGCCGGGATAGAACAGATCGAAGGCCCATTCCGGGATGCTGAAGTTGGCGCCGCCGGTGGCGCGGACGCGCATCAGGGCCGCCGGGTCAAGCTGGGCCAGGGAGACGGTCTGGTTGACCTCCATGCTGCGCCGCCGGCCCTCGACGAAGCGTTGCTCCAGGGTGGCCAGGTCCAGGGTCAGCCGCTCGCCCGCCAGCAGGCCGGCGCGGTTGGCGTCCCAGTAGCTGCCCTCGATGATGAAGGCGTCGTCGCCGGTCTCGAAGCGATAGGCGGTCTCGGCGAGACGGGCATAGGCCAGCGCGAGGTTGAAGGCTTGACGGTAGAGCTTCTGAAGGTTGGAGGCCAGATGCGTGTACAGGGCCAGGCCGGAGAACTTGTCTTCGTAGAATTCGATGATCTCGTCCTGCTGCGCGATCTGGGTCTCATGCAGGACCAGATTGCGCTGGGCGATCTCCAGCCGGGTGGCGGCGGCGGCCTCGCGCGGGGGCAGGGTGGCCAGTTCGTAGTCGGCCTGGCTGCGCTGATGCGCCCAGCCCTGGTAGCGGCGCTCGCTGGCGGCGATCATGCCGGCGATCAGGCCCACCAGTTCGGCGATGTCGCCCAGCGTCTTGACGGTGTCGGCGCTACCGCGCAGGGCCTTGGAGATCTGCGTGCCGCCCCATTCCAGGGTGGTGGGCGCGCCGGGGTCGGGGATCAGTGACGCGAAGCCGGAGGCCGCCGTGAGGCCGGTGCTGACGATCTTCAGGCTGGCCCCGGTGATCTTGGCCACCTTCTGGACGGTCTCGGCGGGGAGGTCGCCCTCGGCGATCAGTTCGGCGTAGTGGTCGCGCCGGGCCTGGACCATGGCGCGGCGGGCGGCCAGTTCCTCGATGGTCGATTCCGCGACCGAGATGTCCAGATCCTTGAGTTCGGTTCCCAGCGACAGGATGTTGGCCTGATGGGTGTTGCGAAGCTGGGCCAGCTCCTCGGCATCC
>JANQGN010000599.1 GCA_028277295.1 Rhodospira sp. | reverse complement strand
CGGCTTACTTCGCGTTCTCGGCGATGAAGTTGATGGCGTCCTTCACGGTGAGGATCTTTTCCGCCGCGTCATCTGGGATCTCGCAGCCGAACTCCTCTTCGAAGGCCATCACCAGTTCGACGGTGTCCAGGCTGTCAGCGCCCAGGTCGTCGATGAAGCTGGCATTTTCCGTGACCTTGGACTCTTCAACGCCAAGGTGCTCCACGACGATCTTTTTCACGCGCTCGGCGACATCGCTCATCTTGCGTTTTCCTCGATTGTATCCCTTGTGGAGAGGCTCGAACTCGGGAGGGTCACCGTTGCCGATTCCGAGGGGCTCCTCGATCGACGGTGCCCGAGGCGGTCGCGGTCGCGGTGCGCACCGATCCCAAGCCCGCCAGCCGGTCGGGCCCGCCGCGAGGGGGCGGCCGGCGCGACCGAGACGGGCTACCTAACACACTTCCCGTCCCTTGGCCAGGGTCGCCGCGCGCCTGACAACCGGTCCCTCCGACGACCCGGAAGCGCCCGGAAATCCGACGTTTTCGGCGTATTTCCGGGCGGCGTGGCGTGGGATTGGTCGCGGCCTCTCATGGCATCGCCATGCCGCCGTTGACGTGCAGTGTCTGGCCCGTCACGTAACCGGCCTCGGGGCTGGCCAGATAGACCACGGCGGCGGCCACGTCGTCGCCCGTGCCCATGGCGCCGGCGGGGATCGCGCCCAAAAGGCGTCCCTTCTGATCGTCGGACAGGGCGTCGGTCATGGCCGAGGTGATGAAACCCGGGGCCACGCAGTTGACGGTGATGCCACGGGGCGCCACCTCGGCGGCCAAAGATTTACTCATCCCGATCAGGCCGGCCTTGGACGCGGCGTAGTTGGCCTGGCCCGGGTTGCCGGTGACGCCGACGATGGAGGTGATGGACACGATACGTCCCCATCGACGCTTCATCATGCCTTTGAGCGCGGCACGGGACAGGCGGAAGGCGGCGGCCAGGTTGACCTCCAGGACCGCGCTCCAGTCCTCGTCCTTCATGCGCAGGGCCAGGCCGTCGCGGGTCAGGCCGGCGTTGTTCACCAGGATGTCCAGGCCGGCGCCCAGGGCCGCCTCGGCGTCGCCCACCAGGGCCGTGACGGCGGCGGCGTCGGACAGGTCACAGGGGACGACATGAACCCGATCGCCCAGGGCGTCGGCCAGGGCGTCCAGGGCCTCGCGCCGGGTTCCGGAAAGCGCCACGGTGGCGCCACGCGCGTGCAGCGCCCGGGCAATGGCGCCGCCGATCCCGCCGGAGGCGCCGGTGACCAGGGCGGTCCTGCCGCTCAGATCAAACATCAGGGACATTTCCTTTGGACTATCTTATCGCGCCGCGTCGCGAAGGCCGGTGGCCTCGCGCCGGCGGGTCACAGGCGAGCGAGGAAGGTCTCGAGGTCCTTCGGGGTTTCGACGCTGACGCCGGTCATGGCGCCATCGATGCGCCGCGCCAGGCGGGACAACACCTTGCCCGCGCCCAGTTCCACCAGCGTCGTGACACCGTGATCCTTCATGTAAAGGACGCTTTCGCGCCAGCGCACGGAGCCGGTGACCTGGTCGACCAGGCGGGCGCGGATGTCCTCCGGGTCGGTGATGGCGGAGGCGAGCACGTTGGCCACGAGGGACGGCGCCGGGGCGCGCATGGGCACGTCCGCCAGGGCCTCCCGCATGGCCTCGGCGGCCGGGGCCATCAGGGCACAGTGAAAGGGCGCGCTCACCGGCAACATGATGGCGCGCGTCGCGCCCCGGTCGGCGGCCAGGTCGACGGCCAGCTTCACCGCTTCGGTGTGGCCCGAGACCACCACCTGGCCCGGCGCGTTGTCATTGGCGGCGGTGCACACGCGGTCGCCGGCCACCTCTGCGGCGATCGCCCGGGCCGCGTCCACGTCCAGGCCAAGCAGCGCCGCCATGGCGCCCTGGCCCACGGGCACGGCGCGCTGCATGGCCCGGCCGCGGACCTTCAGGAGGCGCGCCGCGTCGGCGAGGGAGAAGGCGCCGGCGGCGGCCAGGGCCGAGTACTCGCCCAGCGAGTGGCCGGCCACAAAGCGGGCCGACTCCGACAGATCGAGACCGCCGTCCTTTTGCAGCACCCGGACCACGGCCATGGACACGGCCATCAGCGCAGGTTGCGCGTTCTCGGTCAGGGTCAGGTCCTCGGACGGTCCTTCGGCCATCAGCCGCGACAGCGGCTGTGACAGGGCATCGTCCACCTCCTCGAACACCTCACGGGCCGTCTGGTATTCCTCCGCCAGGGCCTGTCCCATCCCCACCACCTGGGATCCCTGGCCCGGAAAGACGAAGGCCCGTGTCTGGCTCGCCTCGCTCATGTCCTGCCTCTCCTGTTGCGGACTCGCGTCGAACGTTGAATGTCCCCGTCGGCATCGATCGTATGCCGGATCCTGCGTTCCGTACTCGCCGCGCGATCGACCATGCCATGATCCGCGAGCCGGCGACTCCGAAGCGCGACGGCACCATGGCCCCGGCCCCCGGGGTTTCGCCGGTTCGCTCCCCCTCGGAGTGGGCACCGGACCGCCGCAGGCCGTCTGAAACGGACCTGTAATGCCTCGGGCGGGCGCGTCCGTAAAGTCCTATGTACAGTCCTGTTGACACTTTGCCATGAAAAAGCACATTTCTCCAGAAATTCACATAAAAATAGTAAAATGACCGGGGCACAAACCCCGGATCCGGCCGCCGACCCGCCCAAAAGGATGGTGTCGCGTCGACGGTCCGCCGAGAGCGCCGAAAACTCTATCGTCGTTGATCGATGGGGCGCCAGCCCTCACGTCCCGCTGGTCACGCGAGCGGGCTGTCGAACTTGGAGGTTAACCCACACGCATCACTCGGGATTGAGGGACTCGTTGGGCCGTGAGTCCTGAAAAATATCAAACGCTTAGCTGAATTCGGCCATGGGACTCCGACAGAGTGTTAGACGAGAATGTTGACCGCGCTGGCTGGGTCCGGCCCGGCCGCCCCCGACGACACGGCGGTCAAGGCGGCGTTTGCCTCTCGAACGGCGGTCTCGGCATCCCGGACGTCCTGGCTGTAGGCGTCGCTGTCTCTCTCCAGGGTCTGCTTCGCGGCCTTGATGATGGATTTAAGGGCGGCCAGGATCTCACGGACCTCCCGGATGAAGGTGTCATCCTTGATCCGGGTGGCGGCGTCCCGCCTCATCTCGTCCACCTCGGGGGTAACAGCAGGGCCAGGGATGGCGGCGGTCTGCGCTTCCGGTGAGTCCCCCGATCCTGAGTCCCGTGAGGCCGTCGCGGCGCCTGTGACATCGGTTGCCCCGGCGGCGGAACCGGGCGCCGTGGGGGCGTTCACGTCCATGGGCACCGAGACCGAACCGGATGCCCTGGCCGCCTCCGCGGCGGCGCCAGTGGTCTCGGCTGACTGCGATGGGGTGGCCGCGGTCGTGGACACGGGGCCGCCGACCCCCGGCGTCATGGCGGCCGCGCCGGCCCCACCGCTCGCGCTGGCGTACTCCTGGACGGCGGCGGCCAGTTCCCGGGCCAGGGCCGCGGCGCGACGGGCGGCGGCCTCGGGATTGCTCTTGGCCAGCATGCGCAAGGCTTGAAGCTCGGCCTTCAGGCGGGCGATCTTCTGGCGCGCGGCCTCCTTGCGGGCCTCGTTGACGTGGTCGCGGTTGGACTCGAGCCAGGCCTGGGCCTGCCGGAGGCGCTGCTCCTCTTCACGCAGGGCGTTCGCTCGCTCAGGGTCATCCTTTGCGACGATGTCAATGAGCCGGTCGAACGACGATGTTCGGCTTGTGGCCGCCTCGCCCCGAGGCTCGCGGCTCGGGCCTATGCCCGGCTGGCGGGAGGGCGCGGTATGGGCTGCGTTCTGCAGCGCGGGACTGTTCACAAGCATGGGACTCACTTCCTTGTTCCCATCCCCGGTCACGGGAAAGACGGCATTCGACCATGCTCGACGATAGCATGGCACGATGCCCGGCGGCAGAGGCCATGTCGGACCGCAGCCGTTCTCATGATGGCGTGTCGAGGCTTGGCGGGTAGACGGGGTATGACCCATGGCTCGACGCGGTCCCCGGACTCCCTCTCCCCTTTTCAAAGGGGAGGCCCCCTTTTAAAGGAGAACCCTGGGGCGGGGATGGACCCCGCCGCCATGAGCGGGGGCTTTCATCGCCTTCACCCCCTCCCAACCTCCCCATAAAGGGGGGAGGTGTCCGGTTGCGATCTTGGCGAGCTTCTCTTGAGTGTGTTGAACCGGCTTTTTCCCGGCCATCGGTCTCGGCCCCGAAAAGCGTCAAGCCATAATGAGAACGGCCGGTCGGACCGATCGAGGACGCGGGCCCCATCACGGGTCACGTCCCGCGCCGGCCTCGGGGCGGTTTCAGGCGCCGTGGCCGTTGGTGGGGTCGGCGGGCCACCCGGGCGGATCCTCGCGTACCATATAGGGGTCCTGCCCGGTGATGCGCGCGTGTGTGTCGGACAGCAGTTCCAGCACAAAGCCGAAGCCCATCAGCATCATCGCCGCCAGGCCGACGCCCATGGACACGTAGAACAGCGGCCGCGTCGTCATGGGCGTGCCGACAACGATCCGCTCCAGCCCCAGCCACAGCAACACCGCGGCGGCCAGCGCCACGGTGGCCAGGCTGACGCGGCCGAACAAGTAGATGGGCCGCGCCTTGAAACTGCTCTGAAACCACAGCATGACGATGTCGAACAGCACGTCGACCGCCCGGCTGAGGCCGTACTTGCTGGTGCCTGCGAAGCGGGCGTCGGCGTGCACGTCCACCTCGACCACCGATCCGCCCATCAGGTGCACGAGCGCCGGCAACAGGCGGTGCTGCCCGGCCCGCAGGCGCAGCCGCCGGGCCACGTCGCCGCGCAGGCATTTGAAGCCGCCCATGTCCCGGGCCGGGCAACCGGTGGTCGCGCGTAGCATGGCGTTGGCGGCGCGGCTGGGCCACAGCCGCCAGACGGCGCTTTCGGGGCGTCCCCGGCGGCGGCCGGACACCAGGTCGGCGCCGCCACGCGCGGCGTCCAGCAGCACGCCGATCTCCTCGGGGCGGTTCTGAAGGTCGGCGTCCATGACCACCACATGGGCGCCGCGCGCCGCGCGGAAGCCCGCCGAGATGGCCGCCCACTGGCCCGTGTTGCGGGTCAGGTAGCGCGGCCGCAGATGAGGGTCCGTGGCGGCCAGCGTGGCGAGGCGGGCGTTGGTGCCGTCGGTGGAGCCGTCGCTCACGGCGACGATCTCGTAGGACACGTCCAGGGCCGCGAGCGCCGCCGAGGTGCGGCGGTGGAACTCGTCGAGGCAGGCCTCTTCATTGAACATTGGTACGACAATGGACACCTCTGGGGATACCTCCGGAGACGTATCGTCGGTGTCCATGGGACGGGACGCGGGGGACGCAGGCATCGCCAAGGCTCGCGGCGGTGAAGGGGGCGGGGCGACTTTGTTTAGCCGCTGCGGGCGCCCTGGTCCAGCGACGACGGCGGGGGCGCCAGTGACGGCCGGCCCGGCCGCGTTTTCAGGGTATCGTCAACACCCAACCCTGGGGTAATAGTGGCGCACTGGGCGGGCCGTCTCGCACCGTCGCCGACCGCCGCGCGGGATACCATCCAGGGTTGGCACTGATCAGGGAGACATGCCATGCCAGAGTTGCGCTCACGCACCACGACGCACGGTCGCAACATGGCCGGGGCGCGCGGTTTGTGGCGGGCCACCGGCATGACGGACGAGGACTTTGGCAAGCCCATTGTCGCCGTGGCCAACTCGTTCACACAGTTCGTGCCTGGCCATGTCCATCTGAAGGACCTGGGCCAACTGGTCTGCCGCGAGATCGAGGCGGCCGGCGCCGTGGCCAAGGAGTTCAACACCATCGCCGTGGACGATGGCATCGCCATGGGGCATGGCGGCATGCTTTACAGCCTGCCGTCGCGGGAGGTGATCGCCGACGCCGTCGAGTACATGGTCAATGCCCATTGCGCCGATGCGCTGGTGTGCATTTCCAACTGTGACAAGATCACGCCTGGCATGTTGATGGCGGCCATGCGGCTGAATATTCCGGCCGTGTTCGTCTCCGGCGGCCCGATGGAGGCCGGCAAGGTGGAGGTGGACGGCCAGGAACGGGCCGTGGACCTGATCGATGCCATGGTCCAGGCGGCCAACGCCGCCAACAGCGATGAGACCGTGGCCGCTTATGAGCGCTCGGCCTGTCCCACCTGCGGGTCATGCTCGGGTATGTTCACGGCCAATTCCATGAACTGCCTGGCCGAGGCCCTGGGGCTGGCGCTGCCGGGCAATGGCACGGTGCTGGCCACCCACGCGCTGCGCAAGCGGCTGTTCGAGGAGGCTGGCCGCCGGGTGGTGACCCTATGTCACCGCTGGTATGGGCGGGACGACGCGACCGTGTTGCCGCGTTCGGTGGCGTGCCGCGCGGCCTTTGAGAACGCCATGCGTCTGGACATCGCCATGGGCGGGTCCACCAACACCGTCCTGCACCTGCTGGCGGCCGCCCGCGAGGGCGAGATTCCCTTCACCATGGCCGATATTGATAGGCTGTCACGGGAAACGCCCAATCTGTGCAAGGTGGCGCCCTCGGTCTCCGACGTGCACATAGAGGACGTCCACCGCGCCGGCGGTATCATGGCCATCCTGGGCGAGTTGGGCCGGCTTGGCCTGCTGGACACCACCGTTCCCACGGTGCACGCCGCCTCGATGGGCGAGGCGCTCGCGGCCTGGGACGTGGTCCGCACCGATGACGCCCAGGTACACGACTTCTATCGCGCAGCCCCGGGCGGTGTGCGCACCACCCAGGCGTTTTCCCAGGACCGCCGGTACAAGGCCCTGGACCTGGACCGCGCCGCCGGGGTCATCCGCGACGGCGCTCATGCGTTCTCGGCCGACGGTGGGCTGGCGGTGCTGTTCGGCAATGTGGCCGAGCGCGGTTGCATCGTGAAGACCGCCGGTGTGGACGAGAGCATTCTGCGCTTCTCCGGCCCGGCGGTGGTCTGCGAAAGCCAGGATGAGGCCGTGGCCCGGATTCTGGGGGGCGAGGTGACGGCTGGCGACGTGGTCATTGTCCGCTACGAGGGCCCCAAGGGTGGCCCCGGCATGCAGGAAATGCTCTATCCCACCAGCTATTTGAAATCGATGGGGTTGGGCAAGGCCTGTGCCTTGCTGACCGACGGCCGGTTCTCCGGCGGGACGTCGGGGCTGTCCATCGGTCATGCCTCGCCCGAGGCGGCGGCCGGGGGCGGGATCGCCCTGATCGAACCCGGCGACATCATCGATATCGACATTCCCGCGCGCGCCGTCAACGCCCGTGTGGACGAGGCCGAGATGGCTCGCCGCCGTGCCGCCATGGAGGCCCGGGGCGCCGCCGCCTGGCGCCCGATGGACAGGACGCGGGCCGTCTCGCCGGCGTTGCGGGCGTATGCCGCCTTGACCACCAGTGCCGATCAGGGCGCGGTGCGCGACGTGTCCCAGGTGGAGCCGGGCGGCGCCGCGGCCGTGCCCCTATCCGACCCCGTCAGGGTGCCCGAACCCGCGCCCGTGGCGCCTCATCCCCTGCCCGTGACCGAGGACATCTGACCCGCCATGGCCTACATCGATTGGACCCCGGACCTGGAACTGGGGATCGACTTGGTGGACCAGGACCACAAGGTCCTGGTCGCTCTGCTCAACCAGGCCCATGACTGCATGGGCGACCCCGAGGAGGTGGCGACCCTGGGGAGTGTGTTGAACGCCCTTGTTGATTACACCGAATACCATTTCGCGCGTGAAGAGCGTGTGATGGAGGTCGCCGGCTTCAGTGAGTTGGACGAGCACCGGGAACTGCATCGCCGGCTGACCCGCCAGGCGCGCGAGGTTCGCGATCGCTACGCCGTCGACCCCAGCGGCGTTCGCGCCGTCGATGTCATGGACTTCCTGCGCACCTGGCTGATGGACCACATCATCAAGCAGGACTTCCGCTTCCGGCCGGCGGTGATGGCCCGGCCCGAGGCGATCGAGGTGGCGCGCGCCATCGAGTTCGACAGCGACGATGGGTCCGAGGTGGAGGCCGACGGCCGCAAGGGCGACAGCCCGCGGGACGCGACGTGCGTCGGGGCGCCGGTGGATTTCACGGCGATGTCGGTGCTGGTGGTGGACGACAACGAGAATTTTCAGGTCATCCTGCGCACCATCTTCAAGGGGCTCGGCTGCCCCGATATCCGGCTGGCCGGCAGCGCGCGCCAGGGGCTGGACGCGCTCGACCAGGCGCTGCCGGCGCTGATCCTGGTGGACTGGCGCATGGAGGGCATGGATGGCCTCGGTTTCGTGCGTACGGTGCGCGAGCACAACACGGCCGTGCCCATCGTGATGATCACCGGCTACAACGAGCCCGGGTTCGCCGATCGCGCCCGCGAGGCCGGGGTGAACGGCTTCCTGGAAAAGCCCATCACCGCGCGCGGCCTGGTGGAGACCGTCTCGCGCGCCCTG
>JANQGN010000575.1 GCA_028277295.1 Rhodospira sp. | reverse complement strand
TCGCCCGGCGCACCGTCGCCAAGTACCGCGAAGCCATGCGCATCCCCTCCTCCGTGCAGCGACGGCGCGAGAAGATGGCCCTGGCGGCGGGGGCGTGAGCCCCCGTCAGCATGTTCCCCGCTTACCCCGACACCGCGAACGACCAACGCGCCTCGGGCGTCCAGTGCCCCCAGTGACGGCTGGGCCCGCCGGTGATCCGCAGCGCCGGCAGCGGCTGGCGGGCCAGCGTTCCCGGCCCGTCATGCAGCACCACCACCCCGTGCCAGACGCCAGGATTGAGGCGCTGTCTCGGAAGGGTCAGCGTGATTGATACGGTCTGGCCAGCCTCGGCGCTCTGGGGTGACTCCGTCACGTCGCTGGCCAGGCCACCAACCCGGGTGCCATCGGCGGCATACAGGGGCACCCCAAGGCAGAGCGCCCGGACCGACGCTCCAAGGCATGCGCGCACCCGCACCCCCAGTGGCGCGCCGAAGGGCACGGCGTCCACCGCCGCGCCGGCGCCGTTCAGCCAGGTCAGGTCAAGCGGCCCGACCCGATCGCTATCGCGGTGGAAGGGGCGCAGGAAGGCTGGCGGTCCTTCATCCCTCCCCCCTCCGGCACACGGCGGAGACGGCGCGATCCCCTCGGCCAACCGCCGGTAGATGGTCAACCCCGCCTCGGTCGCACCGTCGAAAACCACCCGGCCCCGATCGAGCACCACCACACGGTCGCAGAAGCGCGCCACCTCGGGCAGGTTGTGCGAGACCAGCAGAATGGCGGCGCGCTCCCGCAGCGCCATCATGTGCGCCAGGCACCTCTGCCGGAACGGGAAGTCACCCACCGACAATACCTCGTCCACCAGCAACAGGTCGGGGTCGCAGTGAGCGGCGATGGAAAAGCCGAGCCGCAGCGCCATGCCGCTGGAGTAGCCGCCGACCGGCCGATCCAGGGCGTCACCCAAACCGCTGAAGGCGGTGATGACCGGCGCGGCGGCGGCCATCGTCTCGCGGTCATGCCCCACGAGCGCGCCGACGACGGCGATGCACGCATGCCCGCTGAGGTGCGGCGCCAGGCCAGCGGTCAGGTTCATGAGCGTGGCGAGGCGCCCGCGACGGCACACGCCCCCCGCGTCCGCCGCCAGATGCCCGGCGGCCACCCGCAGCAGGGTGGTCTTGCCGGCCCCGTTCAGGCCGACCACACCGATCGCCTCGCCGCGCCGCACGGTCAGCGACACATCCGCCAGCGCGGTGATCACCCCTGGACCATCATCCATCGGGGCGGTCTCACGTCCCGCCAGTGCCCGCAGCACCTGACGCCCCCAGGCGCGGCGGTCGCGCGTTGGCGTCGCTGGAAAACGGCGAGTTACACCGCTCAGTTCCAGAAGAACCGAGGGATCCCCCCTCACGGGACCATCTCCCGCAAGCGCGGCGCCAGACGGATGAAGGCCCGCCCGGTCACCACAAACAGCGTCGGCCCGGCCAGGCTCCACGCCACCAGCCCCGGAAGCAATGCCGCCGACACGCCGCCGTCCAGCGCCAGAAACCGCAGGATCTCGGTCCACAGGGCCAAGGGGTTGAGCACGGTCGCCGCCCAGGCCCACGCCGCATCCGGCAACGGAAACAGCACCAGACTCGGCAACAGGGTCAACCGCAAGCCGGTGGCCGCCCCCGCCGCCACGTCCGGCCACGGGACCGCCCAGAAGGCCAGCAGCAAGCCGGCGGCCAGGGCCAGGAGCAGCGCCATGGGCAGCAGCGCCAGCGCCGCCAGCAAGCCCACCGGATCCAGGCCCCCGGCCAAGACCAAGGCCAGCGGCAGCAACACAACGACGCGAACACCGGCCCGCTCCAGGGCGTCCCATAGCCCGGCCAGCACCGCCGCGGGCGGCGCGTGGACGTCGGCGCGGTGGGCCATGAAACCTCGTGTCGGCGCCAACACGACCTCCACCATCAGGCTCCAGATCAGATAGCCCAGCACCGCATAGGCCAGCGGTGGCTGGCCGCCAGCCGGAGCCGGGAACGACCCCGCCGCCACCAAAGGCAAATAGACCAGTGCCGGCGCCAGCGGCGCCGCCCAGAGCCCGACGCGGCCGAGGGGATGTCGACAGCGCCGCGTCAATCGCGCCTGCCGGGCCAACGCCCGCGCGGCGCGGCCGTGCATGGCCAACGTCCGCAGAACCCGCCGTTCGATCATGTCTCCCCCCGCCCCGAGTCCCGGCATGCCCCACGAAACAATCGTGTTATAGGTTGAATGTTAGCGGGACCTCAGTCTTATCGCACAGGTCGAGCGTCTGCCGAGATGCCCGAATGGCATAACGACCCAACCCTCGAAACATGGTAGAAAGAGGTTAAGGGGCACAGCGGAGATAAGTAAGTAGGGGATCAAAGGCTCGCGACCGCATGTCTCGATCCGCGATCCGCGCCTGAACGGGTGATCAGAGGGAGGAGCGGGATGCTCTCGGCCGCCTTCACCGCCATACCCCGGCCCAGGGTCCAACGCGTCCCGAAACCTCATCGTCTGTGGAGGTCCGGGCTGGGTGCCGCCCTGGCGAGCGTCATCGCCCTGGCGACACCCCCGCCAGCACACGCCGACACCGCCGGCACGGCCTGTGTGGAAAGCGGCGATACCCTGTACCTGGATGGTCATCGCGCCCATGGCCGCTGCCACGGCGGAGAGCCGGTCGTCCTGTACGGTATCGACGCGCCCGAGATCGAGCAGATCTGTTCACACAAAGGCCAGCCGTGGCCCTGTGGTCGGCGGTCGGCCTCCGCCCTGTTGCAAATGACGCTGCGTCACACCGTTGTCTGCCAGGGCAACTCTCGGGATCGCCAGAACCGGCTGATCGCCATTTGCCACGCAGACGGTGTGGAACTCAATCGGGCCATGGTGGAGATTGGCTTGGCCGTCAGCGCCGGCACCCGCTATGCCCGCCAGGAAGGCGAGGCGCGCGCCGCCCATCGTGGCATGTGGATGGGCACCTTTGACCGCCCGGCCGACTGGCGCGCCAGTCACTAGAGCAAATCCCGAGCGGTCCGGCCCGGCGGGAAAAGACGTGTGAACATGATAGCCTTTCAAAA
>JANQGN010000564.1 GCA_028277295.1 Rhodospira sp. | reverse complement strand
GAACCAGCACCCCTTGCAGTGCACGCTGGAGAAGGAATAGCAGCCCATGCTCTCCCGCAACCTGGAAATGAGCCTTCACCGGGCGCTCGCTCTGGCCGCTGAACGCCATCACGAGTACGCAACCCTTGAGCATCTTCTGCTTGCCCTGGTCGACGACCAGGACGCCATGGCCGTCCTGAAGGCGTGCACGGTCGACACCGAAAACCTGAGAGAGCAACTGACAGCCTTTGTCGACCATGAATTAACCAGCTTAGTGGTCGAACGGCTTGAGGGCGACCCCAAGCCCACCGCCGGCTTCCAGCGGGTGGTGCAGCGGGCCGCCATCCACGTCCAGAGTTCCGGCCGGGATCAGGTGACCGGCGCCAATATCCTGGTCGCCCTGTTTGCCGAACGAGAATCGCACGCCGTCTACTTCCTGCAGATGCAGGACATGACTCGCCTGGATGCCGTCAACTACATCTCCCACGGCATTGCCAAGGCGCCCGAGAAGGCCGAGAGCCGCGCGCCGCGCGGCACCACCGAGGGCATGCGCGAGGAAGAGGTGGTCAAGAAGGGGCAGGAGGCGTTGGACGCCTATTGCGTCAACCTCAACCGCAAGGCCGCGGAAGGTCGCATCGACCCGCTGATTGGCCGCGACCTGGAGGTGGAACGCACCATTCAAATTTTGTGCCGGCGCACCAAGAACAACCCGCTGCTTGTGGGGGATCCTGGCGTTGGCAAGACGGCCATCGCCGAGGGCCTGGCCCGGCGCATCATCGACGATCAGGTACCGCAAGTGCTGGTCCATGCCACCATCTTCGCCCTGGACATGGGCGCGCTGCTGGCCGGCACCCGCTATCGCGGCGACTTCGAGGAACGCCTCAAGGCCGTCATCAAGGAGATGGAGGAGTTCGAGGGCGCCATCCTGTTCATCGACGAGATCCACACGGTGATTGGCGCCGGCGCCACCTCCGGCGGCTCCATGGACGCCTCCAACCTGCTCAAGCCGGCCCTGGCGGCGGGCACCTTGCGCTGCATCGGCTCCACCACCTACAAGGAATTCCGCAACCATTTCGAAAAGGACCGCGCCCTGGTGCGCCGGTTCCAGAAGATCGACGTCAACGAACCCAGCCTGGACGACGCCATCAAGATCGTCAGCGGCCTCAAGCCCTACTACGAGCGTCACCACAATGTGCGCTACACCAGCGACGCGGTGCGCGCGGCGGTCACCCTGTCGTCGAAGTACATCAACGACCGCAAGCTTCCGGACAAGGCCATCGACGTCATTGACGAGGTGGGCGCCGCCCGCATGCTGATCCCCGAAAGCCGGCGGCGGAAGATGGTCACGGTCAAGGACGTCGAGGAGATCATCGCCAAGATCGCACGCATCCCGCCCAAGACCGTCTCGCGCGATGACCAGGCGGCGCTGGCCAACCTGGAACGCGACCTCAAGACCATGGTGTTCGGCCAGGACGACGCCATAGAGGCCCTGTCCAGCGCCATCAAGCTCGCCCGCGCCGGCCTGCGCGAGCCCGAAAAGCCCATCGGCTGCTACCTGTTCTCCGGCCCCACCGGCGTCGGCAAGACCGAGGTCGCCCGTCAGCTGGCGCGCACCCTGGGGGTGGAGCTGGTGCGCTTCGACATGAGCGAGTACATGGAGCGTCACTCGGTCTCGCGGCTGATCGGCGCGCCGCCAGGCTATGTGGGGTTCGACCAGGGCGGCTTGCTGACCGACGCCGTCGACCAGCACCCTTACAGCGTGTTGCTGCTGGATGAGATCGAGAAGGCCCACCCCGACCTGTTCAACATCCTGTTGCAGGTCATGGACCATGGCAAGCTGACCGACCATTCCGGCAAGACGGTCGACTTCCGCAACACCATCCTCATCATGACGACCAATGCCGGCGCGCAGCAGCTGGCGAAGGCGGCCATCGGCTTCAACCGCACCGACCGGGCGGGCGAGGACCAGAAGGAAATCGAGCGCATGTTCTCGCCCGAGTTCCGCAACCGCCTGGACGCGGTCATCCCCTTCGCCAATCTGTCGCCCGAGGTTGTCGGCAAGGTGGTGGACAAGTTCGTCATGCAGTTGGAAGCCCAGCTTGCCGACCGTGACGTGGTCATCGAGTTGTCGGACGACGCCCGCGCCTGGCTGGCCAAGAAGGGCTACGACAAGCTCATGGGGGCCCGCCCCCTGGGCCGCGTGATCCAGGAATCCATCAAGAAACCGCTGGCCGAGGAACTGCTCTTCGGCCGCCTGACCAAGGGCGGTGTTGTGCGCGTCTCCATCGTCGACAACAAGCCCGTGTTCGAGATCGAGCCCACCAAGGGTGGCCCCACCAAGGGCGGTCCCGGCAGTTCCGGGGGGCCGGGTGGCTCCGGGACCTCGGGGCCGGATTCCTTCGGCAAGGGCGGTGGCGACAAAGCCCCGGCGCTGGTCGAGTAGCCGGTTGATCGACGGGCGGCGGGGCGGATGACCAAAGATCACCCGCCCCGCCCTCACGCCAGCGATGGTCGATACCGCCCGACACATCCTGGATACCGGCGGCAGTCATCTTGACCGATGGTTTGCTCTCGAAGGGCGCGCTCGCGCCCTGGCGGGTCATAGGGTGAGGGCTCGCGAGGGCGATCTACGATGACGGGTCTTGTCGACGGCTCGCCACCGAACAGAACCATCGCCCAATCGGCCAGGCCCATAGCCCAAGAGTCACCACGGCCAGAACCACCGCCCCGGGCCGGCTCACCAGGACCAGCGGGTCACCACCGGACTTCAACAGGGAGGTCAACAGCGCCTCCTCAAGACGCGGCCCCAGGACCAGGCCCAGCACCAGCGGCGCCAGCGGCACGCCGGCCGCGTCCAGGGCGATCCCCAGCACGCCGGCCGCCAGCATCACCAGGACGGCGACGTCCGTGCCCCCCACCGCATAGGCCCCGATCAGGCAGGCGACCAGGACGATCGGCGTCACCACCGCGCGCGGCACCCGCGGCACCACGCCAATCAGGTGGATGGCCAGCAGGCCCAGCGGCACCAGCATCACGTTGGCCAGCAGAAAGGCCAGGAAGACCGCCGTGATCCGCTCGGGCTCGACCAGGAACACCGTCGGCCCGGGCGTCAGGCCATGCAAGGTCAGCGCACCGATCACCACGGCGGTCAGGGCGTCCCCAGGGATGCCGAACACCGTCGCCGGCACCAGGGCCCCGCCGATGGCCGCGTTGTTGGCGGCCCCGGCGGGAGCAATGACGGCGGCCTCGTCGTCCCCGGGCGCCTTCGCCGGCGCGCCACGCCCGGCCACCGCGCGGGCCGCATAGGCGGCGATGTCGGCGCCGGCCCCGGGCACCGCACCGATCACGGTGCCCAACCCGCAGCCGGCGGCGATGCGTCCGCGCGACCGCCACACATCCCGCCGCACCGCCGCGAACCACCCGCCGAACAGCAAAACGTCCCGCCGCGTGGCGGTCGCGTGCGCGCGGGGGGTCCGCACAAGCTCAGGCAGGGCGAAGAGGCCGATCATCACCGGGATCACCCCGGCGCCGCCGCTCAGCGCGTCCACACCGCCGGTCAGGCGCGGTTGCCCAGAGACCGGATCCAGCCCCACCAGCCCGATGGCCAGCCCGATCAGCAGCGACAGCGCGCCCTTCAGCGGTGATCCCCGGGCCACCAGGGCGGCGGCGGACACCCCCAGGCAGGCCAGCCAAAAGGTCTCGACGGTGCTCAGGTGCAGGGCCAGCCGGGCCAGCCCGGGGGCCAGAAGCAGCAGGGCCAGCGCGCCGGCCACGCCACCCAGCGCCGCGCAGGCCAGCCCCAGACCCAGGGCGCGGCCGGCCTGTCCCCGGCGGCTCAGGGCGTGCGCGGCGTCGACGTAGGCGGCGGACGCGGGGGTCCCGGGGATGCGCAGAAGGGCGCCGGGCAGATCACCGGCGAAGATGGCCGTCGCCGCCAGGCTCATCAGCCCGGCCAGGGCGGCGACCGGCTCCAGCGCCAGGGTGGCCGGCACCAGCAGGGCCACGCCCAGGGTCGCGGTCAGACCCGGGATGGCGCCAATCGCCAGGCCGGCGGCGGCGAAGGCCATCATGGTTCCCAACACCGGCGGGGTCAGCACCAGGGCGGCGGCCGCCGCCAGGACGCTCAGATCCACGGGACAGCGCCCGCCACCGGCGCCAGCACGCCCCAGGGCAGCGGCACACCCAGGAGTCCGGCGAACACGCCGTGCGCCAGAACCGTGACCCCCAGCGCCAGTCCCACCGCCAGCGCCAGCCGCCCCGTGGCGATCCATAGCAGCGCCAGCAGCAATGGCGGGGTCACCACCAGAAAGCCCAGCGGCTCCAGCAGCAGGGCCCAGGCCAGGGATCCGGACAGCATCAGGGCGATGGCCAGGGCGTCCCCTTCGCGCGGCGACACCGGAGCCGGCGAGACACCGTCGACGTGTGATCGCGCCGCCACCGTCGCCCCCACCGTCGCCCCCACCATCACCCCTATGGCCACCATCCCCAGGCCGATCAGCAGCGGAACCAGGTCCGGTCCCACCGGACCATGGGCCACGCCGGCCAGGCCCCGGGTACCGGCGATCACCCCCACGCCCGCCAGCACGGCGGCGGCACCGAGCCAGCGGTCGCGGGCCGGCGTCACGGCTTGGCCCGCGTCAGCCCCAGGTCGCGCAGCACGGCGCGGACCGTGGTCTCCTGATCCCGCATGAAGGCGGCGAACGCCTCGCCGTCGCGCCAGACAACGCCGAACCCATGGGCCGCCATCGCGTCCCGGAACCCTGGATCGGCGACGATATCGGCCATGGCCGCCTCAAGCTGGGCGGTGATCGTCTCGGGCAGGCCCGCCGGTCCCACCAGCCCGCGCCAGGCGCCCAGGTCCAGCGTCAGGCCGGTTTCCTCCGCCAGCGTCGGCACGTTGGGGAAGGCCGCCAGCCGCTCACTCCCGAACACCGCCAGGCCGCGCACCAGGCCCGCGTCCATCAGCGCCCGCGCCTCCGGCAGGGAACAGGGCACCACGTCCACCCCGCCGGCCGCTAGGTCCTGCAACGAGGCCGCCGCCCCCTGGCTGGGAATCATCCGCGCCGCCGCCGGGTCGACGCCCCAGGCCCGGAGCAGGCTGGCCACCGCCACCGGCCAGGAGCCCCCGCACCCCCCGGCGCAGGCGATGGTGTGGGCGGCCGGATCGGCCTTCAGGGCATCGAGGGCGGCGCGGACATCGCGCCAGGGACTGTCCCGATGCACATGGAAGCCGGCCGGATCGGCGTTGTACTGGGCGATCGCTGTGACATCCCCGGCGGAGATATCCGCCTGCCCCAGGGGCTTGTAGTGGGCGAAGTTGTAGAGAATGCCCAGGGTGTAGCCGTCCGGGCGGGCGCCGGTGATGGCGCCGATGCCCACCACGCCGCCGCCCTGGCCCTGGTTGACGACCACGAAGGGCTGTCCGAAGCGCGCCCGCAGGCGCTCGGCCAGCAGGCGGCCGGTCTGATCGGTCCCGCCACCGGCCCCCGAGGGCACGATCAGGGTCACCGGCCGGTCCGGCCAGTCACCAGCCAAGGCCGTCGCGGCCGTCCCCACGGCCAGCATCAGGCCCAGCAGCGCGGCCCACACGGGCCGGCGCCATGATCCGGCTTGGTTGGTGTTCCGGTGCATCGATCCCCTCCCTGCTGTCGAACGAGATACGACAGCACGGGCGGGAACCGCAACCAAAGAAACCGCCGGGGCGGGATGGCAGCACCTAGAACCCCACCGCCTGGCCGTCCTTGCGGTGGTCGGATCCGGCCACATAGCCGGCGCCACCCTCCAGGCACTGGATGATCTGGGCACCACCGAAGCCGAAGCTGGTGTCCTGGGCCTCCACGGACACCTTGTGGCCGCGCCGCGCCAGTTCCGCGCGCAGGGTCTCGGGCATGCTGGCCTCGACGGCCACGGCCCGCCCGCCGTCCACGCGCCAGCGGGGCGCGTCGCTGGCCGCTTGAGGGCTCTGGCCATGAAGCTGGGTCCGCAGCACCATCTGCACATGCCCCTGGGCCTGGATCGGCCCACCCATGACGCCGAAGCTCATGCGCGGCCGCCCGCCGGTCATGAGGAACCCGGGGATAATGGTCTGGAAGGGCCGCTTGCCGGGATCCACGCGATTCGGGTGACCGGGCTCCAGGGTGAAGCCAGCGCCCCGGTTCTGCAGGCTGATGCCGGTGCCGGGCACCACCAGGCCGGACCCGAAGCCCATGTAGTTGGACTGGATGAACGAGACCATCATGCCGTCGGCATCGGCGGCGGTCACATACACCGT
>JANQGN010000503.1 GCA_028277295.1 Rhodospira sp. | reverse complement strand
AGCGACTTGACCTCGTTGGCCACCACGGCGAAGCCCTTGCCGGCGTCACCGGCGCGCGCCGCCTCGATGGTCGCGTTCAGCGCCAGCAGGTTGGTCTGGTCGGCGATGTCGGTGATCAAGCCAACCACCTCGCCGATTCTCTGGGCCGCGTCGGCGAGGCCGGACACCACCTGGTTGGTGCGTTCGGCCTCGTCGGCCGCTTTCCGGGCGATATCGTTGGACTGCTGCACCTGGCGGCCAATCTCGCCGACGGACGCCGACAGCTCCTCGGCCGCCGTGGCCACCGTTTGAACGTTCGTGGACGCCTGCTCGGATGCCGCCGCCACGCTGCTGGCCTGCGCGTTGGTCTTGTCGGCGATGCTCGCCATGTTCTCCGCGGTGGACTGCAACATCTGGGTGGCGCCTGTCACCGCCGTCAGGATACCACGCACCCCCTGATCAAAGTCTCGGTTGAGCGCCTCGATGCGGCCCGCGCGGTCCTCGCGTTTCTGGGCTTCCTCGGCCTGCAGGAGCGCCAGGTCGTCGGCCCGGGCCATCTCTTCCTTGAACACCCGCACCGCCTTGGCCATGTCGCCGATTTCGTCCTTATGACCTTGTGCCGGGATCTCCACCGCATAGTCTTTCTTGGCCAAGCGCCCCATGACCGTCGTCATCGCCTGCAAGGGACCGGTGATCCCAACGGCGATCACCATGACGACCAACACCGTCACCGTCGTCAGGACAAGCGCGACGACCAGGGTAACCCATACCCCCAGCCATGCCGTTCTCTGGTGGTCGTCCGTGGTGTGCACCAGGTCTTGGGCGATGCGATCCTCGACCGCCTTCAGGCCATTGATCTTGCGCGTGATGGTGTCGAACCAGGTGGCGCCGTCGATCCCACCCGTGGTGCCCTCGGCCACGCTGGCGGCGGCGATGCCGCGCAGGCGATCCACCTCTCGCGACGCGTCGCCCTCCAGCACCTGTGTCAGGGCGGCCCGCTCCTCGGCCGTGGCAAAGTTGTCGAAGACGGCCAGATAGGCTTTCTGCTCCCCCATGAGGGTCAGGAAGCGGCTATGCACGGCCGGCGCGAAGGCCCCGGCGCTGAAGCCGTTGGCGCCCATCGCGCGTTCGAGGCCGGCGCGCTCCTTCGCTTCCAGGAAGGCCGTGTAGGCCGTGATGCGACGGCTGGTCTCGGCGTCGGAACTGACCAGCGCCATGTGTTCGATAATCTTGAGAAGCTGGGCGATGACCCCCGTATAGTACGTGGCCATCTCCTTCACGGAGACAGACTGACTGGATACCCGCCGCTGAATGTCCCCGCGCGCGTCCAGGACCAGGATCGCGTCCTCCAGTTCCTGGCCCAGGGACATGGCGAAGGCATCGAGGTTCAGATCCCGCAGCGTTTCGGTCAGTGTGGTGATCGCCGCGTCGCTGTCCACGATGTGCTCGGCCAGCCGGCCTCTGAACGGGCCGTTCGGGTCGCCAAGAAACCCCGCGCTGGCGCCACGCTCCCGCTGGAGGTCGTGCACGACGAGAGAAATGGTCGGCGCCAGACTGGCCAACTGGTTCAGGCGCCCCATGGACGACGCCACCCGCACCCGGTCGAACACCGAAAGGCCGGCGAACAGCACGAGGCCAAGAAGCGGAAGCAACAGGGCGACATGAAGACGCGACCCAATGCGCAATGAGACCAAAAGACGAGGCATATCTCCCCCACCTGCGGCTACGTTTGGTCTGTCATGCCGGGCACTCGCGACAACTTAAAGTCGCGTCACGCCGAGCAATCGCGATTATGGCGCGAAAAATAAAGCCTGAAAAGGAAGAATACCATAATCGATACAAAAAAAGATTGGCGCCCGCGCAACACCGGCAACCAACGGCATTCACCGCCGGGCCAATCGGGGTTGCCTGGCTCCTCCACGCGCGCTGTCATGGCAGCGGCCGCGCAACCGGCCCCTTGGTCGGGTCGAATCGGGGAGAGACAGGGGCCAGTCGCGGCCCGCAACGGTCATGGTCCATGACCGTAAGTACTTGGACTAGGGCATGGTGAGCGATATCGGACTCACTCACCACGCCCTAACATTCTGATATTGACGCAAATCGTCCCCAAAAGGTCTTTCAGGGCGATCCGTGCCGGATCGCTCGGGATTTGCTCTATATATTGCGGTTCCCGAGACTTTCCGGACGGGCTCTAAGTGTCTGTCCGGAAAGCCTTTCAAAACGCCACATACGGCATGCCGTTCGGGTGCAAGCACACAATATATTGC